>JAAELY010000047.1 GCA_024226335.1 bacterium | reverse complement strand
GCGAGAAGCGGGAGTCGCCGCCTGAGCAAGAAGGGTGATCCGATCGCAGATCCGTAGATCTGCAGAGGGTCGCGCGACGCAGCGCAGGCGGATGCATCGCGCTTCGCAGCCGCAGCCTCCCTGTGCAGAGGTTCCCTAGCTGAGTTCCCGTTTCAGGATCTTGCCGGTGGGGCCCTTGGGTAGTTCGTCCAGGAACTGGAAGCTGCGCGGATACTTGTAGGCGGCAAGCCGTTCCTTCGAGTACGCGATCAGTTCTTCTTCACTCGCCGATTGCCCGGGTGCGAGAGCGACCACCGCCTTGATCTCCTCGCCGTGTCGCTCGTGTTCGACGCCGATAACTGCGGCTTCCGCGATGGCCGGGTGTGCGTACAGGACCTCTTCGATCTCTCGTGGGTAGACGTTGAAGCCTCCGCGAATGATCATGTCTTTCTTGCGATCGACGATCCGGTAGGATCCGTCCGCGTCGCGAATGCCGACGTCGCCCGAATGGAACCAGCCATTGCGCAGAGCTTCTTCGCTGGCTTCCGGGCGTTGGAAGTAACCCTTCATGATGTTGTGGCCGCGGATGCAGATCTCGCCTGGCTCACCCTCCGGTACCGGTTGGTCCTTCTCGTCGAAGATCGCGAGTTCCACACCCCAGACCGGATAACCGATCGATCCGGGTATGCGGGGTTTGTCGAGTCGATTGAAGCTGGCCACCGGCGATGTTTCGGACAGGCCGTAGCCTTCGAGGATCTTCACCGGGTACTTCTTTTCGAACGAGTGCATGACTTCGACGGGCATCGCCGCGCCTCCCGTCATGCAGTAACGCAGACTCGACAGGTCGTAATTCTCGCCGCCTTCGTGATTCAGGATGGCGAAATACATGGTGGGGACACCGGCGAACAGCGTGACGCGGTCCCGCTGCATGATCTCGAGCGCATCTTCGGGTGTGAAACGCGGAAGCAGGGTCATCGTGCCACCGGCCGCGATCGTCGCATTCTGGATGCACGTCTGGCCAAATGAATGGAACAGCGGGAGCGTGGCGAGGGCCACATCGTCTGTCGCAAGAGGCAGGAGCCTGGGCACGACGGCGGAGCAATTCAGCAACAAGTTTGAGTGGGAGAGCTCTGCACCCTTGGGCTTCCCCGTGGTTCCTGAGGTGTACAGGATCACGGCGGTGTCGTTCTCGTGGGTTGCCATCGGGAACTCGACGGGCTTAGAGGCCGCGAGTTCCTGGAGACTCGGCGAGCCCTCGTCTGCCCATATGACCTCGACTCCGAGCGCAGTCGCACCTGCAGAGGCGGGCGGTCCGAACATCGAGTGCGCAATCAAGAGCTTGGAATCGGAGTCGGTCAGGTGATACTCGACCTCGGGAGCCGTCAGCAGCACGTTCAGCGGAACGACCGTGCAACCGGCGTACAGGATCCCGAAATAGGCGATCGTGAACTCCGGTACGTTGGGCACCATGAGACTGACGTGGTCTCCCGGCTCGAGGCCCCGACTCCTCAATCCCGCAGCTACGCCACGGGCGGCTCGATCGAGTTCGCTGTAGTTGATCTGCCGGTCATTCAAGCGGATGGCCGGATGATCTGCGCGGTCGCGCGCGCTCGTCGCCAGGATCGAACCGAGATTCAGGGCCAACTTCAAATCCTCCGGGACCTGGAGAGGTCTATCTCCAAAGAGTCTATCAAAGGCTTGCCCTGTGCAGGCCCGGGCTTGGCGGCCAGATCACAGCGCGATAAGCTGCGTCGTCCGGACTGCGGGCGCACCGCGGTCATCGAGGAGAATGGAAATGAAATCGTGCGGGCTGATGAAACCTTGGTTGTGTGTCGTGCTTCCGTTTCTCCTGCTTTCGTCCGGTTGCGAGCCCGCTGCGGTCGAAACGCCCGGAGATGAGAGCGAATCTGCGGAGCAGAATCCGATCGAGAAGTATGCGAATCCCCGAGAACCCGCCGAACTCTGGCCAAGCGTGCTCAAACAACGGGACGTGATTCGTGCGGCTGTCGAGAATCCGAAACTCTGGCACGACGATCTGGCACAGCTCGAGAAGGACATCATGAGCCTGCTCGAACTCGTCACCGAGATCAGCGCGTATTCCAGGGCGAATCCCGACCTCGCGAAGTTCCCAGAGGTGGCGCGCTCGGTCGGCGACGTGAGGGTGGCCGTGTTGCCGATTCGCAGCGCGGCCGCCGCAGCCCGTCCCGAGATGTTCGGAGACAGTCCGCGGGACCTCGACCAGGCGCTGGCCTTGCTGGAAAAGCGCTTTCCCGAAGGCTACTTCTCGGAGAGTATCAGCGATCGTTCCGACTACGCGAGACCGAAGAGCCGCTGACCGCTGCGGAGAATGTCGGACTGAGGTCCTTCAGAGCAGTTTCGAAACGACCTTGGGCATGTCCTCGGCGACCCGTACGATCGGGATTCCTGTCTGCGTGTTCAGGTGCATCTCGTGAACTGCGCGCGGTAGATCCGCGAACGAGTAGACTTCTTTGTGCACGGTCGGCTTGAACACGGCACCGTAGAGTTCGGTAGCCGCTGCACATCCTTCGAGTGTTTCGTAGTGCGTGTGATCGATCGTCACCTGCTTCATCGACATGATCGTGCTGTTGTAGTTGACGGCCTGGGAGAGTTGCCAGCCCGCACTCACGTTGACGCCGCCGCGAGCGGCTGCCGCGAGACCAGCTCCGAAGACCGGTCCGCGCAACATATCGCAGACCGCGTGCATACCCTCACCGCCGGTCAATTTCTTGACTTCTTTCGAGAAGGCTTTCACGTCATCGCGGCTTGCGAAGCGGTTGAACGCTTTCTGATCGATTCCGACGATCCCCTGCTTCTCGAGAGCCGCGCGCCGTTCCGGGCTGCCGGAACAGAAGAAGGCGTCGTGCCCTTCAGCCTTGGCGAGCATCAAGAACAGTTCACTCACACCACCGCCAAAGCCCATCACGTTGATTCGGGCCATGCGCTCGTACGGGATCTTGACCCGGAACATTCCGATCGCCCGTCGCCACAGATGGTAGGCCGTCGGTGCGCGAAGTGGCAGCGCGGCGATCTGCCAGAAGTCCAGTCCACAGTCCAGAGGTGCCTGGATGAGCTGCCACTCGCCGACCACGGCTTCCTCCGCGTACCAGCCCACCGAGTCCGGCTGGTCGTACGCCCAGATCTTCAGGGGAAAGCCGAAGCGATCGGGGTCGCCATTGCAGTGTGTGAGCACGATGTCGCCCGGCTTGAAGCGAGTTACGTCGCTTCCCACCGCCATCACTTCACCAACTGCCGAATTTCCTGGAAAGATCTTTCCGCCGCGCTGGTCCGCGATGTCGACCGTGTCGGCGAGTGCCGCGTGGTCGACGTTGTGCTCCGCCGAAACCGCGAGGATGCGCAGATGAACGTCCTTTGCCTGCATCTTGGCGAGTTCGAGTTCGTCGAGCTGAACGACGCGGGAAATATCGAACTTGTTCATGTCGTCGCCGACGCGCTCGCGCTCGGCTGCGATCGAATCTGCGCTGATTGAGTAGGCTCTGGCCATCGCTTTACTCCTGGGGGGATTTGCGCGGACACCCGGATGGGTCACGCGTGTGGGGAGTGGAGCATGATGAAGCCTGAGCCGGTTTGCTTCAAGCCCCACTGATTTTCCCGCTTCCCCGTCGAGGAACGCGATTTGACAGTGTGGCCAGCCGGGAGTCTGATACACGCGTACAGTGCAAAGGGGGAAGGGGTGAAGTCGATCGATGCGCCAACTCCGCGTCGAGTCCTGCCTGACGAGGTGGCGGCGAGCATCCAGTCGCAGATCTTCGACGGCTCGCTCCAGCCCGGTGATCGCCTGCCCCCGGAACGCGAACTCGCCGTCAAGCTGCGCGTCAATCGCAGCTCTGTACGGGAAGCGTTGAAGAAGCTGGAACAACTCGGGCTGGTGGATGTTCAACAGGGATCGGGTACGACCGTGCGAGACGCGCGACACGCGAGCTTCGACGTGGTCTGGAAGATGCTTTTCCCGGAGGGGCAACCCAATCTGCCGTTGATTCGCGATCTTCTGGAGATGCGTGAGGCCGTCGCTCCGGGCATCCTGCGGCTGGCGATCGAACGCGCCACGCCTTCGCAGATCGAGGGGGCGATCGCCGAGTTGCGCTCAGCGGCTTCTCCGGAGTTGTCCGAACTGCAATTCGCCGATGCGTTGCGCAACCTACAGGTGATGCTCGCAGACCTGAGCGGAAACCGGGTGTTGTTGATCCTGGCAAATTCGACCAGCCGCTTCTTCGAAGAACGCGGTTTTCGCCAGGGGGCCGCGGTCCGGGAGCCTCAACGCCATGCACTGCGTCCACTGATCCTCCGCCTGGCCATTGCGATGGAGGCGCGAGATCAGGAGGTCGCTGAGCGCTCGCTCAGGGATCTCCTGCACCGTTTTTCGGAACTCGTCCTGTCGGGTTTCGAGTGCGGTGCGGACGCTGGCGAAGAAAGATCCGAGGCCACCGGTTGACGCGCCCGGATTAGCGGGATACAAGCCCGGAGTCCCCGAGGCAGTCCCAACAGAAGCGAATCAGAGGCGGAACCAAATGGCGAGCATTCGTGTCGAGAAGACAACGAGCCCAAAGGGGAAAATGGAGTTCTTCAGAGGATTCCTGAAAAACCCCAAAGAAGTCGGTTCCGTCATCCCCAGTTCAAAGTTCCTCACGCGCCGCGTGCTGGAGTGCGGAGACGTGGCCAATTCGCGCGTGATCGTCGAACTCGGTCCGGGTACGGGCGTGTTGACTCGGCCAACTCTCGAGCACATGCCCAAGGACGGCAAGTTGATTGCGATCGAGATCAATCGCCGCTTCGTCGAGATGCTGCGCAACACGTATCCGGATCCGCGTCTCCATGTTTCAGAGAGCAGCGCGACCGAGATCGAAGAAGCGCTGTCCGCGGCAGGTGAGAGCGAGGCCGATCTCGTCGTCTCCGGCATTCCGTTTTCGACCCTGGAGAAGGGTGTCGGACGTCAGACTCTCGAGGCTGCGCGCCGCGTTTTGAGTCCGACCGGCCGTTTCGTCGCCTACCAGTTTCGCAGCGCAGTCGCGCGGGTTGCCGAGCCCGTCTTCGGCCGCCCCGAAACCCACAGCGGTTTCTGGAACCTCCCCCCGATGAAGATCTATGTCTGGAAGCGGGACGATCTGGAGCGGTGATCGTCGAGTTCCCGAGCGGGAGAGACTCGATACGGGGCGCCTTCTACGGCCCTGAACACGCTCGCCCCGTTCCCGGTGTCGTAGTGATTCCCGATGTTCGCGGACTCTACGAGCAATACCACGACGTCGCGAAGCGACTCGCCGCGGCGGGTTACGCTGCACTCGCCCTCGACCTGTACACGCGCGGGGACCAGCCGGATATCAGCGGTCCCGAGAGCATTTTCAAGTTCATGCGCGAACTGCCCGACGAACGCGTCCTCGCGGACATCCAGGCCGGGATTGACTTCCTACACGCCAGCGAGAAGGTTTCGGAGCGCGTCGGGCTGACCGGCTTCTGCATGGGCGGGAAATACGCGTTCCTGGCTGCGAGCTCCTGTGCTGGAATCAGCGCCACGATTGCCTGGTACGGCATGCTGCGGTCCGATGCCATCGACGAGCAGAGCCCCGAGCATCCGCTCGACGCCCTGCGCCGCCTGAGCTGTCCACTGCTCGGGCTGTTTGGAGAAGACGATCAGTTCATTCCGATGACCGACGTCGAGCAGTTGAAAGCACTGCGGGCAGCGCACGAGATCGAGGTGGTCTCGTATCCGGGGGCCGGTCACGCGTTCGCGAATGACGCACGTCCGGAGGCGTATCGCGCAGAGGCCAGCGAAGATGCCTGGCGACGCGCCCTCGCATTTTTCGAACGGCATCTACAGGCGTAGAATTCGCGTATGGGTGACCGACCGAGCCGAAACGATCTCTTGCGGGCAGTGAGCGGTTTTCTCGAGAACGAGTTGATGCCCGGCCTCGAAGGAGTCCAGCGTTTCCACACCCGCGTGGCGGTGAACGCTCTGGGCATCGTGATCCGCGAGCTCGAGAACGAACAGGAGCAATTGCCGGAGCGGCACTCGCGTTTGTGCGCGCTGCTCGAGCGAGAACCCGAGTCGACAGTCGACCCCGAAGAACTGAATCGACACAACGAGGCGATGGAAGTTCAGTTGTGTCAACGCATTCGTTCCGGGGCCGCAGACGAGAGTTCGCCCTGGCGCGAACGACTGTTGGAGCACTTGAGGCTCGATGTAGCGGAACGGTTGGCAATCGCGAATCCCGGCTATCGCTGATACTGGCGACGTCCTCGCAACGACTCTTGAAACGGCGCCCGTCCCTCCGTTGAACCGACCCCGGCACGCGCTACCTTCGCATCTACTCGTTGGGGGGATAAGTGACCCGTTCTGCTCGACAGACTGCGCGTACTCGCCGCGCCCGAGGTGCGAAAACCGCGCATCAGGCCGATGTTCGCGGCGGTGCTCACTGGTCCGTACCCTCCGTCGACGAGGTCGAGTTCGCGGATCTCTACGATCTCGAAGAGATTCCGATCGAAACCGAAGACGGTTGGCATCTCGTGCTGACGCGCTATCGCCCGCGCCCGCAGTCGTTCCCGCAACAGCTCTGGGGAGTACCCCTGCTGTTTGTCCACGGCTATACGCAGAATCGGCGCGCCTGGAATGCGGGGCAGTTCGTCAAGAACATGCTGTACTTCGGCGCCGACGTATTCCTGCTCGAGTTGCGCGGCCATGGCAAGAGCAGCGTCGAGGCTCAGCATCGCCGCGCCCGCAAGGCGAAGAAGGCTCCGCCCGAGGATGTGGACTACACCTGGGATCTGGACTCGTATCTGCTTTACGACCTGCCGGCCGCGGCTGAGGCGGTCAAGCGCCTTTCCGGGCACGAGAAGTTCTTTTTCTGTGGCCATAGCCTCGGCGGAATTCTCGGCTACGCCTACGGAACCATGTTCGACGATCTGATGGGCTTGATCACGATCGGCTCACCGTCGGATTTCGCCCGCATGCCCGTGTGGATGCGGACTCTTGCCTGGACGCCGCTGGTGGCCTTCCCCGCGATCGACGCAGTACTGGCTGGAGCGAATCTGGCGCGCTTGGCAGCACGCAGCGCGCGGCGGGCGACGCCCATGAGTCCTCCGACAAAGGCCTTCGTCCCCATGCGTTTCAACCGCCTGCCTTTTCGCAGGGTGTTTCGCTGGCTGGAAACCAATCTGCGCACGAACGTCCACGTACCGCTCACCGGCAAGACTCCCTTCAACCATCCTCTGCTCTACCAGCCGCGCAACGTCGCGCTCGGTGCCTTGCGGCCGCTCCTGCGCGAGGGCGGGACCGACGAGCCCCGAGCCACGATCGAGCAGTTTGCGCGCTGGCTGCGCCGCGGTGAACTGGTGAGCTATCGAGTAAGACACGACATCGCCGCAGCCTTCCCGCGCATTCGCATTCCACTCGCCATCATCTTCGGCGACGAGGATCCCCTCGCTTCTGTGCGTACGACGCGAAACGTGTATCGCAGCGCATCGAGTGAATACCTGCTCTGGCGTCCGGTTCGGGGCAATAGCCACCTGGATCTGACCATGGGGCACGATATTCGGCAGATCTGCTACGACATCAAGAATCTGATGACGTACGCCCTGGATCACGACGGCTCCATCGCGCCGCCCGCCGCCCGGCGCCGCCGCGCGAGCTAATGTCCCGTTCCAGAAGTTCGCTGACTATCGCGACGCCCGCCCATCCCCGCCGACTGCGTTGGAAAGGCCTTGAAGTAGCAACGGATACTCCGGCGGCCTCCCGCCTCGCCAGCGTGGCGTCCGGGCACCGAGATAGTCAGCGAACTTCTGGAACGGGACACTAGCCTCCGAGGAACGACTCCAGTGGAACTCTTTTTCGTTCGTCACGGGGAGGATCGGGCCGCGGCCGCCGATTGTTTTGGTGATACCGGCCTGAGCGAGCGCGGCCAAAGGCAGGCGCGAGACCTCTCCAAGCGCCTGTGCGACCTGCCATTTGAGCGCTGTATCAGCTCGAACCTGCTGCGCGCACGGGAAACTGCCGAGATCCTGCTCGAGGGGCGTCGGGTCGAGCACGCGATCGATCCGGATTTTGCGGAGGGCTCGGTGGGCGATCTGGAGGGGCTCGAACTCTCGAAAGCTCGCCTGCGCTTTCCCGACGACTTTCGCCTGGGCCGGAGTGTTGCCGCGCGCCTGCAGGCCGCCGGTCGAACCGCACCCGGGGGCGAGTCGGCGCAGGAGTTCGAACAGCGTGTCCGGCGAGCGCAGGCCCGGATCGAGCGCGAGCGCCAGGAGGTCGGCAGCCTGCTGGTGGTCTCGCACGGAGGCCTGCTCAATGCGCTGCTTCGAGCGATTCTCGGCCTGGAGTCGGCTATTCCCGTGCCTTTCGGCTTCGATCACTGCGGGGTAGTCAAACTGCTGGACTACCGCGAAGAACCCGGCTTTGGCCCGTTTCCCATGCTCCGTTTCCCGTCGATGGCGTGACGAAATGACGCAACAGATTGTTGCGTTTTGCTTTTTTGCGAGCAGACTAACTTGACCAGTAGGCCCCCTGTAGGTAATTGTGCGCCCGCAGATGCGTTTCCCCAAGCGGACACTTGTACTTCTTTCGGCGTTGTGCGCCCTCGTGGTGGTCCTCGGTGCTACGGCGGCGGGGCTTTATGACTACACCCCCGACGAACTGACCGGCCCTGAACAGCCGATCGAGTTCAACCACCAGATCCACGCCGGAGCGCGGCCTGACGGTAATCTCGGCATCGATTGCCTTTATTGCCACAGCGCCGCCGACAAGAGCCAGCACGCCACTGTGCCGGCGGTATCGGTCTGTCTCGGCTGTCACAACTTCATCAAAGAAGGTCGCACTGAGGGCAGCGCCGGCGAGATCGCCAAGATCCACGAGTACTACGGCAAAGGCGAGTCAATCCCGTGGGTGAAGATCCACAATCTCCCTGAGCACGTGCAGTTCAAGCACTACCGACACGTCGAGTCGGGAGTCGCATGCCAGACCTGTCACGGTTCGGTGGAAGAGATGAAACGCGTCTATCTCACCGAAGACACGCGCTATACGGCCCGCAGTCTGTATCTGCCGACCGCAAAACTCGAGATGGGCTGGTGCATGGAGTGCCATCTCGAAAGCGGCGCGCCCGACGACTGCGCCGCCTGCCACCACTAGCCGGGGACCCGCGAAGATGTCCGATCTCGATCGCAGAGATTTCCTGAAGATCGTTGGGATGACGGCTGGGGCCGCGGCCACCGTTGCGTGCAAGGAACCGGTCGAGAAGATCGTTCCGTATCTGAACCAGCCCGAAGAGATCGTCCCCGGCCTCGCGACCTACTACAATTCGACCTGTCGGGAGTGCCCGGCGGCGTGCGGTATCACGGTCAAGACGCGTGAGGGCCGCCCGATCAAGGTCGACGGGAATCCAGACGACCCGATCAGCCAGGGCGCTCTGTGCGTACGCGGTCAGGCTTCGTTGCACCGGACGTACGACTCCACGCGTTTTCGGGGTCCGATGCGACGCGACGCCGACGGCGCGCTTCAGCCGACGACCTGGGATGAGGGCATTGCGCTGCTGGTCGAAAAGCTGCGCGGGGCACCGGGCAAGGTGTTCTTTCTCGGCGACGGGCAGAGCGGCACGCTCGATGAGTTGATCGACAAGTTCCTGGCCGAGATCGGCTCGCCAAACAGGCTGCGCTACGAACCGTTCGCCTACGAAGCGCTGAGAGAGGCGAATCGCGTCGTTTTCGGCACCGATGCCGTTCCTGACTTCCGACTCGACAAGGCCGACGTCGTCGTCGCCTTCGGCACCGATTTCATCGAAACCTGGCTCAGCCCGCTGCAGAACCAGATCCGTTACACGGCTTCGCGTGAGGGTGGCAAGGGTTTCACTGCGTTTGTCGGGCCGCGGCTCGGCCTCTCGGGTTCGAATGCCGAGCAGTGGATCGCTCCCGAGCCGGGAACCGAGATTCAGGTCGCGCTCGCGCTGGCTCACGAGGTGGCTCAGCGCAAGGGAACCGCCGGAGTACTCGCTCCGCTGCTGTCGAACTATTCACTCGGCGCGGTTGCGGTCAAAACCGGTATCGATCAATCGAAACTGCAGGCGCTGGCCGAGCGGATTGCCTCCGCCAGTTCTCCGCTCGCGCTGCCTCCTGGAGCCGAAGTCCAGGGAACCAACGCTGCCGCATTCGCCGCGGCCGTCCAGATTCTCAATCACGTCAGCGGCGCCGTCGGCAATACGGTCGTATTCGGGCCGAATCACAACGTCAGCAAGCTCGCGCGTTTTGCCGACCTGAAGGAACTCGCCGGTCAGCTGCGCGGCGGTGATGACAGCGTGCTGCTCGTGCACAACGCGAATCCCGTCTACAACGCCCCGCAGGTCGGCTTCGGCGACGCGATGGGCTCCGGCAGCGTCTTCACGGTGAGCTTTTCGAGCGCAAACGACGAAACGACCGCGCTCGCCGATCTGGTCTTGCCCGATCACACGCCCTTTGAATCCTGGGGCGATCCCCAGCCGATAAGCGGCATTCGTCGCCTGCAGCAGCCGACGATCCGGCCGCTCTTCGACACGCGGGCACTCGGCGATCTTCTGCTCGAAATCGGCCGCGCACTCGGCAAGGGCGGATCGCTGCCCGCCGGTGGTTTCCGCGATCAGATCAAGGCGAAATGGGGCGCCGGTTTCGATGCTCAGCTGGCAAAAGGCGGCGAGTTCGGAGACGCACCAGCCGAGCAGGTGAGTCTGAGTTCGGGGATTTCGAAACTGCGTTTCGAAGCGGCCGAACTGGCTGGCGATGCCGGGGGAATGGCGCTGGTCGTGTATCCCTCACTGCATTTCTACGACGGACGCAGCGCACGCTTCGCCTCGCTGAACGAGGTCCCCGACCCGGTTCTCAAGACCATGTGGGGCAGCTACGCGGAAATCAACGAAGACGAGGCCCACGAACTGGGCATCCAGGTCGGCGACGTGGTGAAGATCTCCACCGACAGCGGCTCGGTCGAAGTCACGGCTTATCCCCACGCGGCCATACGCAAAGGCGTCGTCGCGTTGCAGATCGGCCAGGGTCAGATGGCGCGGCAGCCGGACGCTCCGGCATTCCTGGACTATCGCGCCAAGCGCGAAGTCACCGGGGTCAACGCGTTGAGCCTGGTTCCCGGTCGACTCGATGGGGCCAGCGGTGCTCTGGCATTTTTGTCGACGCGAGCTTCGGTCTCCAAGACGGGCGCCCGCGGCCTGGTGACGCGCGCGCAGCTCACCTTCGGTCAGGAAAACCGCGGAATGGCGAAAGCGGCCACGCTGGCCGCACTGGCCAAAGCGGATTCCGGGCATGGCGATGGGCACGGCGAAGTGCACGCTGGCGACGCCGGTGATTCGCACGCCAAGAAGGGGCCGATCCAGGGCGACGAGGCCCACCTGGTGCGCAAGGAGTACGATGCGGCCAAGGACTCGCATCCCGAAAGCCCGTATCGCTGGGGTATGAACATCGACCTCGACAAGTGCAGCGGCTGCAACTCGTGCACCGTCGCCTGCAATGTCGAGAACAACCTGCCTACGGTGGGTCCGGAAAACGCGCGCATTGGTCGGGAGATGCATTGGATTCGCATCGAGCGCTACGTGGAAACGGCCGACGACCAGGTCGATGTTCGCTTCGAGCCCATGATGTGCCAGCATTGCGGCGCCGCACCCTGCGAATCGGTCTGCCCGGCCATCGCGACGTACCACAACCCGGAAGGGCTCAACGTCATGGTGCCGAACCGCTGTCTCGGCACCCGTTTCTGCTCGAACAACTGCCCTTACAAGGCGCGTCGGTTCAATCACCGCCCCTACGACTTATTGTACGAGGCGCCCGAGGAACTGATCCTCAATCCCGATGTGACGGTCCGCGGCAAGGGAGTGATGGAAAAGTGCACGCTCTGTGTCCACCGCATCGCGGAAGGTCGCGACGAAGCCCGAAAGAAGGGGCGCAACGTGCAGGACGGCGACTTTACCATCGCCTGCGCGCAGGCCTGTCCATCCAAGGCGATCACATTCGGGAATCTCAAGGAAGAGAGCAGTGAGGTCGCGAAGCTGCGCCACGACAAGCGTGCCTATCGCGTACTCGAACATCTCTACACCCGTCCCGGAGTCTCATACCAGAAGAAGATTCTCCGGAACGAGAAGGCTTAGGGAAGATGGCCGCGATTACCGAACCGATACCGATAACGGCTGACCAGATCAACGACGACATTCTGCGGGTCATGGATCCGCCATCGCCGCTCTATGTTCTGGCGGTACTCTTCTGTGCGTTGCTCGTCGGTCTGGGCCTGGCGGCATTCCTCTACCAGACCTATTTCGGGTTCGGTGTTACCGGACTCATGCATCCGGTCATGTGGGGCGTGTACATCACGACCTTCGTGTTCTGGGTCGGAATCGCCCACGCCGGAACGCTGATTTCGGCGGTTCTATACCTTTTCAGGGCGAAGTGGCGCAACGCCGTCAACCGCGGCGCCGAGGCGATGACCGTTTTCGCCGTCGTGATCGCAGCGATGTTCCCGCTGATCCATATCGGTCGCGTCTGGAAGTTCTACTTCATGATCCCGTATCCGAATCAGCGGGGCCTGTGGGTGAACTTCAAATCGCCTCTGGTCTGGGACCTGTTCGCGATCAATACCTACATGACGATTTCGATCCTGTTCTTCATCGTCGGATTGATCCCCGATATCGCGGCTGCGCGCGACAGGGTTCGAGACTGGCGTCGTCATCTGTATCGCGTACTGGCGCTCGGCTGGCGTGGATCCTCAGAACAGTGGCGGCATCATTCGCGCGCTGTTTTGCATCTTTCGGGTCTGGCAACGCCACTGGTGCTCTCGGTTCACTCCGTCGTGTCCTGGGACTTCGCGACCTCGCTGGTTCCGGGCTGGCACACCACGATCTTTGCTCCGTATTTCGTCGCGGGTGCGATCTTCTCCGGTCTCGCGATGGTCATCACCGTGCTGGTGCCCGTGCGCCAGGCCTTCGGACTTCAGGCTTATCTGCGCGACGATCACTTCGACAATATGGGCAAGATGATCCTGCTTACTTCGTCGATCGTCGGGTACGCCTACGGCATGGAATACTTCATGGCCTGGTATTCGGCGAACCCGTACGAGCAGATGAGTTTCTGGTTCCGAGGCTTTGGCTACCACTGGACCTCGACCTGGATCATGATCACGTGCAACGTGATCGTTCCGTTGCCGCTCTGGATCAAGTCCATGAGGACGAACATCTACTACATGTGGGTGACGTCGATCTTCATCAATATCGGTATGTGGTTCGAGCGCTACGTGATCATCGTGACCGGTCTCTCACACGAATATGACCCGGCCGCCTGGGGCTACTACGTGCCCAGCGTTACCGAACTGGCGATTCTGGCGGCGAGCTTCGGATTGTTCTTCATGCTCTTCCTGATCTTCCTGCGCATGTTCCCGATCATCGCAATCCAGGAGGTCAAGGAACTCCACTACGAAGCTGAAGAGGCTGCCGCCGGAGGGACACACTGATGGCACAGGTCCTGGGAGTTCTGAAGTCGCCGGGCGCGACCGTGAAGGCCATTCACACCCTCAAGGAACAGGGATTCAACGATCTCGAGGTCTACACGCCCTCGCCCAATCATCACATCGAGCACGCGCTCGATCGCGGACCGAGTCCCGTGCGTCTCTACACGCTGATCGGTTGTCTCACGGGTGTGACGATCGGCTACGCGATGCAGATCTGGATGGCGTACGACTGGCCTCTGGTAATCGGGGGCAAGCCGTTCGCCTCGATTCCCGCGTATACGATCGTAGGTTTCGAACTCAATATCCTTCTGGGCGGCATCCTGACGGTTGCCGGTTTGATGATTCACGGAATCTTTCTTTCGCGGAAGGGACACGACGCCTACCAGCCGAGCTTCAGCGGTGACGAGTTCGGTTGCGTTGTGCGCTGTCACTCCGACCAGGTATCGCAGGCGCAGGAGTTGTTGCAGACGTCTGGCTCGACGGAGGTGCGCGTTGTCGAAGCATAGGCCGAGCTACGTCATCGCGATCGCGCTGACAGTGTTTTTCAGCCTTGGTTGCTGGGAACAGGTGTCTCCTGAGTGGTTTGCACAGATGAAGGAGCAGCCAGCGCTCCAGGCCCAGGAAGGCATCCAGCCGCTTATGCCGCCCGAGGGCACGGTCCCGGTGGGCGGGATAGCGCCTCGCATCACCGGCAGCCATCCGATGGCCGCCATGCCCATGTTCGCTCCGGAGGTCAAGGACCTCGCCAATCCAGTCGCCGCGGATGCGGCGTCGATCGCGCGCGGCGAGAAGATGTACGGGATCTACTGCGAGCTGTGTCACGCGGACGACGGGATGGCCAGTCCGGACAAGACGCCGATTGCCGGTCTTCTGGCGAAGTCAGGGGCGCCGCCGTTTCCGCTTTCGACCACCGTCGCGTATAGCGACGGCCAGCTGTACACGAAGATCCGCTACGGCAAACCGTTGATGCCGGGCTACCCACAGATTCCTTCGGATGACCGCTGGCACATCGTCAACTACCTCCGAACGCTGTTCAAGAAGGGCTAAGCTGTCGTGAGTACCGACATCGCAACACCTCGGTCCCTGCCGATGACCCCGGTCGCCATCTTCGGCGCCATGGTTCTGATCGGAGCAGTGACACTTCTGTCCGGCCTGCTGAGTTCGGATTCTGAGACCAGCGCCCGGACTTATCGGGTCTTCCTGCACAACTGGCTGCTCTGGGGGTCGCTTTCCCAGGGAGCGCTCGCGCTTTCGGCGGGCATGCGCCTGACCAACGCGCGCTGGCAGGGACCGATCCATCGCATCGTCGACTCGATGGGAGCCTATATCCCGGTCAGTCTGCTCCTGTTCGCGGTGATCTTCGCCGGTCGTCACGAACTCTTCGAGTGGACACATCATCCGATCGCGGGCAAGGAGTTCTGGTTCGAGCCCGGGTTTACGTTCACGCGAGACCTGATCGCATTGCTCTGGGTCACGTTCATTTCCATGTTCTACCTGTATTTGAGCGTCCGGCCGATGCTCGCCAACGCGCGAGAGAACGCGACCGGGTTTCGCAAGACGATGTTCCAGGCGTGGACCTCTGGCTGGCGCGGCGAGGAGCACGAGCGTGCTTCCTCCGAGCGCCGCCTGCGCAAGCTGGCCGCAGTGCTCGCCCTGTCGTTTGCAATCAGCTACTCGCTGATCGCCATCGACATGATCATGTCGCTCTCACCAGAGTGGGTCAGCACGATGTTCCCGGCCTACTACGCATGGGGTGGTTTTCTTTCGGCGATCTCGCTGACCACCATCATCTGCCTGGTATTTCGCAATCACCCGGATTTCGAGGGCGAGATCACGACGGATCGAATCCACGATCTGGGAAAGATGGTCTTCGCGTTCTCGATCTTCTGGATGTACCTGTTCTGGTCGCAGTACTTCGTCATCTGGTACGCGAATATTCCCGAAGAGACGGGATTCATTCAGGCTCGGCTCGGTTCGCAGTTCCTCCAGGACACCTGGTACATGGAGGGCTTCTGGGAGCGGGTGGCGGAACCGTACGCGCGACTCACGCTGTTCGCCTGGATCCTGGTCTGGATCGTGCCGTTCTGGGTACTTCTCGGTCAGCGACCGAAGAAGACTCCCGCCATCCTCGGCACGGTCGCAGCGGGATCGGTGTTCGGATTCTGGCTCGAGCGCTACATCCTGGTCACGCCGTCGATCGTGAAGCCGGCTGCGGTGCTCGAAGGGGCTTCCGTTTCACCGTTCGGGATCCTCGAACTCGGGATCGGCGTGGGCTTCCTCGGCCTGTTCTTCCTGTGTTTCCTCGGCTTCGGTCGCTTCTTTCCCGGAGCCCTGCCAGCCAAGAGCTAACGCTTCCGCGTCCCGAATTGAGCGGAAATCCCTTACCCGGCTTTCCGGGGAGCTTGCAGGCTGCAAGCGGTGCGCCTCGACGCAGCGAATGGGGTAGGATCGTCGCTCATTCGTAGGGGTATCGTTGGGGCACAAGGTCGAGAGAATCGCTGTCTTGAACCGCGGTGAGGCAGCTACACGCTGTCTTCGCGCCGTTCGCGAACTCCGAACTGAAGAGCGCAGCGAACTCGTCGGGATCGCGCTCTACACCGATCCCGATCGTTTCGGCCCTTTCGTGCGCGAGGCGGACGAGGCGCTGGCCCTGGGTCCGGCCCTGCGCCGTGGGCCCTCGGGCGCGATGCGCCCGGCCTATCTGGATCACGACCGCGTGCTGGCGGCGCTGCGCGCCACCCACGCCGACAGTGTCTGGCCCGGCTGGGGTTTTCTGGCCGAAGCACCGGATTTCGTAGAGAAGCTCGAAGCACTCGATATTGCGTTTCTCGGTCCGTCCGCTGCGACCATGCGCTCGCTCGGCGACAAGATTACGTCGAAAACCATCGCGGAGCGGGCCGGTGTACCGGTTTCCCCCTGGAGCAGTGGCCCCGTAACGCGCCAGAACCTGCGCGAACACGTAGAGCAGATCGGGCTTCCTGCCATGCTGAAGGCGACCGCCGGTGGCGGTGGTCGCGGCATCCGCAAGCTCACATCGCTCGACGGACTCGACGCCGTTTTCGACAGCGCTGAAACCGAAGCCGAGAACTCCTTCGGCGATGGCACGCTCTTCGTCGAAAAGGCGATCGTCGGAGCCCGTCACGTCGAAGTCCAGATGGCTGCCGACGAGCATGGCAATGTACTGGCACTCGGGCTCCGCGACTGCTCCGTGCAGCGCAAGCACCAGAAGGTCGTCGAAGAAGCGCCGCCCCCCGGTCTGCCCGATGCCCTGATGAGCGAGCTGCGCGAAGCCTCGGTGCGCCTGCTGCGCGAGGTCGGCTACACGGGAGTGGCCACTTGCGAATACCTGGTGACCAGCGAG
Source organism: bacterium (assembly GCA_024226335.1). Taxonomy (NCBI): domain Bacteria; species bacterium. The sequence goes on along the minus strand of JAAELY010000047.1, from coordinate 23,717 downwards.
GGGTTCTACTTCCTGGAGGTGAACCCCCGGCTGCAGGTCGAACACGGAGTGACTGAGCTTCTGACCGACGTGGATCTGGTCAAGTGGCAGATCAAGATCGCCCGTGGTGACGCCTTGCCCAAGGAACCGGCTTCAGAGCGCGGCTGTGCGATCGAAGTACGTCTGTGCGCCGAAGATCCTTCCTCGGAATTTGCGCCCAGTCCGGGTCGCATCGCGCTATTGGATCTGCCTTCCGGTCCCGGCATCCGGGTCGACTCCGGTATCGTCTCCGGGGATTCGGTTCCACCTGAGTTCGACTCGATGGTGGCCAAGATCCTGGCTCGCGGTTCAACTCGCGAGGAGGCGCGTTCCCGCCTCGTTCGTGCCGTCAGCGATGCCCGCGTCGTGGTGGAAGGTGGCATGACCAACAAGGGTTTCCTGTTGGATGTGCTCGATCACTCCGATTTCCGTCGCGGCGGTGTCCAGACGGACTGGCTCGACAGTTCGAATCTCGCGCGCTCACAGCGTCCCTGCATCGAGGCCCTGTTGATTGCCGCCATTCAGGTCTACCAGCGCGAACGCGAGGCGGTGCGGACGAATTTTTTCACCGCCGCTGGTCGCGGGCGCCCGCGCGAGATTCCGGCGTCGTCGGGTGTCGAGATCGATCTCGTCTACGCCGGTTGTCCCTATCGCCTGCGTGTGTTCGCAATCGGTGGAAACGCCTACCGCGTGTACATGGGCGATCGCGTCATGGAGGTCACGCTGCTCGAGCAGGACAAGCATACGCGTGTGCTCATCCTCTCCGAGCGGCGCTTCCAGATCCTGATCAGCCAGTCGCCTGTCGAAGTGCGAATCGAAATCGATGGCTGTCTGCACCGTGTCGAGAGTGATGTCGGGGGCAAGGTTCGCGCACCTGCGCCCGCGCTCTTGATCGAGATCGCAGTGCAACCGGGTGACAACGTCCGCGCGGGCCAACGGGTCGGTCTGTTCGAGGCCATGAAGACGGAAACGGCCCTGCTTGCACCCATGGCGGGAGTCGTACGCGAAGTCGTCGCACGCGCCGGAAACCGCGTTTCCGCCGGGGATGTCATCTTGATCATCGAGCCGAGTTCCGGCGATCGAGTGCAAGCCGAACCCTCCGACGCCCTCGAGCTTCCGCTCGAGGATGACCCGCTCGACGTTTTCTTCGACGCGGACGGGCAGGTGGGTTTCGCGCAGGCGAGCGAAGCGGCAGCTGCGGTGCGCATTCGGGGCGCAAACGCTCTGCGCTCCGAGTCGCGTCGTCTGCTCATGGGTTACGACGTGAACCCCGAACGAGCCGATCGATTGATCCAGATTCTGCAGGCACCCGTCGAGGCTGGCTCTGACGGACTACGCGCGGAGCTTTCACAGCTCGCGGCGATGCTCGAGATCTTCGCCGATATCGAAGCGCTGTTCAGCCGTGCGCCCACGCGCCTGGCCGGCGACGAACTGGGGCCATCTAGCGATGCGCGCCTCACCATGTATCTGCGGCGCATCGCAGCCGAGGGCGCGGGTATCGCTCCGGAATTCCTGGATCTTCTGCGCAGGACGCTGAAGCACTACGACGTGGAGGGGCTGACACCCGACGATGCGCTCGAGCGCGCGGTTCTGCGCATCTACGCGACGCGAACCACCCTGATGTTGCGCAGCCGTCTGGTCGGCGCGTTACTGCAGCAATTGATTCGCCTCGGCGAGACCGGAGAGACGTTTTCGCGACATCCCGATCTTTCCGAAGTGCTCGATCGCCTGGCGATGTTGAGGAATGCCGTCGGCGCGAGGGTGGCGGATCTCGCAACGCAGGCGCGCTTCCGCGTGTTCGAGCGACCCAATGGATCGAGCGACTCCGAGAGCGCGAGCCCGGTGATCGATTTCGACTTCACCCTGGTTCCGCCGCCCAAGCACGAGATGCTCGAAGAGCGAGCCCGCCAACTCTCGCTGTCGGTGGAAGAGGTGCAGCGCTTTGAGATCTGGCGACTGGAGAATTTCGATCTCGAGCGCATCGAGTCGCCTGGTTTTCCCGGTATCCTCGCGTTCTCCGGCCGCTCCCGGGATGGAAGCGGTGACCAGCGGATCCTGTGCTTCTCGGAGGTGACGGATCTCGGCCCCGGAGTTCCTTTGGAGCCGAGCATCCCCGCTTTCGAACAGCGTTTCCACGAGGCGATCGAGGCGATGCGCTCGCTCCAGGGAAATCAGGATCCCGCGCGGCGCATGCAGTGGAATCGCCTGTACGTGTTCGTCCGGCCGCCGATCGTGCTCAGCGATGCACTGCTCACCGAGACACTGCGACGTCTATCACCCGAGACCGGTCACCTCGGTCTCGAGAAGGTCATCGTCAGGATCGCGAGTGTGAATCCCGTGGCGCCCGGTGAGAGACCGCGCAAGATCGAAGTGCTGGCGGGCAATCCATCGGGGAATCGCGTTCAGTGGAGTTTTCGCGAGCCTCACGACCGTCCGCTGGAACCCGCCACACCCTACGAACGCCGCGTGGCCGCCGCGCGTGCGCGCGGCCTCGTCTACCCCTACGAGATCATCCGCCTGTTCACGGCTCCACCCGAGGGCGAGAGTCACGCGCTCGGCCGTCCAATCGGGCCGGGAGATTTCGAGGAATACGATCTGCGCGACGGGCGTGCTGTGCGCGTCGTGCGCGAGCCCGGCGAGAGCACCTGCGGTGTCGTCTTCGGGGTGATTCGTACACCGACGCTCAAACATCCGACCGGAATGCGGCGCGTGTTGATTCTGGGGGATCCGACCTGGAACATGGGCGCACTCGCCGCTCCGGAATGCGATCGTATCGTCGCCGCGTTGGAACTCGCCCGGACCGAGGGCATTCCCGTCGAATGGGTCGCCGTTTCTTCCGGCGCACGTATTGCCATGGAGAGCGGGACCGAGAATCTCGACGCGACGGCGCGTGTCGTGCGCAAGCTCGTGACTTTCACCGACGCCGGCGGTGAGGTGAACCTGATCCTGCCCGGCGTCAACGTTGGCGCACAGAGCTATTTTGACGCGCTGGCCACGATGGGATTGCAGTCGAAGGGCATCCTCATCATGTTGGCTGGTGCGTCGATGGTACTGACCGGCCGCGCGGCACTCGAGTTTTCCGGCGGTGTTTCCGCCGAAGACGAGGTCGGCATTGGTGGCTACGAGCGCATCATGGGACCGAACGGCGAAGCGCATCACCAGGCGCGGGACCTGTCCGACGCATACGGGATCCTGCTCGAACACCACGCGTGCAGTTACCGATCGCCCGGCGAAAGGCATCCGCGACCCTTCCGCACGACCGACCCCGCTGATCGGGACGTCACCCAAGCGGTCTACGAAGGAGAAGAGGACTTCCGGCGCGTCGGAGATATCTTTTCCCAGGCCAATGCGGAGCGCAAACGCCCGTTTGCCATGCGCCCGCTCATGCGGGCCCTGGTAGACGCCGATGCCGGATCTATCGAGCGCTGGCGGGATTGGACCGGTGCCGAGATGGCCATTACCTGGGATTCGCATCTGGGTGGCTTTCCGATCGCTCTAGTCGGTATCGAGAGCCGCTCACTCCCGCGACTCGGTTATCGACCAAACCACGGGCCAGAGAGTTGGACGGCGGGCACATTGTTTCCCGCATCGTCGAAGAAGGTGGCGCGAGCACTGAATGCGGCGAGCGGGAATCGCGCTGCCGTCGTGCTGGCGAATCTCTCGGGTTTCGACGGTTCTCCGGAATCGATGCAACGAGGCATTCTCGAGTACGGTGCGGAGATCGCGCGCGCAGTCGTCCGCTTTGAAGGACCGCTGCTCTTCGTCGTGGTCACGCGGTACCACGGAGGAGCCTACGTCGTGTTCTCCCGCGAGTTGAACGAGCAGATGCGTGCGAGTGCGCTGAGTGGCTCGTTTGCTTCGGTCATCGGTGGGCCGGCCGCGGCCGCGGTCGTTTTCGCAAGGGACGTACGCAAACGCGCGCTGGCGGATCCGCGCGTGCGCGAGGCGACGGCCGACGTCGAGACTGCCGTCGATACGGCCGCGCGCGTGGCTCGGAGGGCCCGACTCGACCAACTCGTAAGTGACGTGATTCTCGAGAAGCAGGCGGAACTCGCCACCGAGTTCGACACGATTCACAGCGTCGAGCGGGCGCTCGAGGTCGGATCGCTCGAGTCCCTGGTCGAGCCGGCGCAGCTGCGCCCGACCTTGATTCGCTGGCTCAGCGAAGCTCTGGTTTCGTAAACTCCATCTGCTCGGATTCCAGGAAACGCCGGTAGTAGCACGTGGGCCGGGTCTCACCGTCGGCGTTCTTCGTGTGGCACGCACCGCCGGCTCGGGGTCGAACGAGATAGAGCAGCGAGTTCTGTTCGCAGTTGGTGCGGATCTCGACCAGTTCCAGGAAGTCACCGGAAGTCGCACCCTTGTGCCACAGTTCGTTTCGCGAAGTCGACCAGAGGACCGCCTGCTTCTTGGTTCGGGTCTCGGCCAACGCCAGTTCGTTCGCGTACCCGATGTAGAGCACTTCCCCGCTATCGGCGTGCTGGAGCACGACCGGCAGAACGTCCTGACCCGTCTGTGCGATCTTGGCCAGCTTCGAAAAGTCCAGCTGGATCTCGGTACCTTCTTCGAGGCTGTTCATGCTCGCTCCTTGTGTGAGGGTCGGGGCAGGATAGGGACTGGCCCGCACGAGACAAGTCATGCGACGCCGGGTAGATTCCGGTTTCGAATCAGGAGACCCCATGCTCAGCACCCGGCCCGAATTTTCCATCTTGCCTCTCGTTCTCGCTTCCCTTGGGTTGACCCTGATCGTGTTGAGCACTGCATGCTCGGAGCCAGCCCAGAGCCTGCTCGAAGAGGGGCTCCGCACCTACACGATCAATTGCATCGCGTGTCACAACCCGGACCCCAAGCTCGACGGAAACCTCGGGCCGGCCGTGGCCGGTAGCTCCAGGGAACTGATCGAAGCTCGGGTGATGCGCGGTGAGTACCCATCGGGCTACGCACCCAAACGGGACACCAAGCTGATGGTGGCCTTGCCCTTTCTCGAGGCGGAAATCGACGGACTGGCTGCCTACCTCGAAAGTCCGGCTCCTGGCTCCGGCCTTCGCCCGTAGCTCCTGTAGTGACGGGGAATTTTCCGACGAGTTGCACATCTCGCTTGGCTCCGAGTTGCGTAGCGCAGCTATCCGCACAGAGCACCCGGTGCACAATGCATAATGGAACTTGCGGTGCGATGGGCGCGCATGGAAAATGGGTTCGAAACCGGAAAAGCTGAGTCCTGTCGTCACTTTCGCCCATCGGGAGCCACTTCATAAGGGTGCATCCGCACCTCTTCGGAGTTGAAGCGGAGTGCAACTCGAAACCGCCCGGCGATCCCGTTCGCCGGCGAAGGTGCGAGAAGGCGTGGAAGGGACAGGGAAAGAGGGATCTGCATATGGGCACTCGTTCAAGCAAAGTCTTTGGTGGTATCTGTGGACTACTGGCGGGTTTCGTCCTCGCTTCCGGAACGGCGCTAGGCGCAGTTTCGTACAGCGATGTGACGGCCGCGTCGGGGATCGACTTTGTCGGTGACTACGGCATGCCGTTTTCTCATCTCGATATGACCCAGGCGCTCATGCAGCAAAACATGGGCGCTGGCGGCGCCGTCGATGACTACGATGACGACGGCGATCTCGACGTGTACCTCGTCGGAACTGCCGGTCATATGAACCGCCTGTTTCGCAACAATCTCGATCAGGGTTCCGCGACGTTCAGCGATGTGACCGCGTCGGCCGGTCTTGCGACAGCAGCTCTGACGGACGGCCTTTCGCGGATCGCGAGCTTCGCAGATCTGGATGACGACGGTGATCTCGATCTGGTGGTCGTCAACGACTACGACGGAGATCCCAACAATCCACCCAATCAACTGCTGCGCAATAACGGCAATAGTACGTTTACCAACGTCACTGCGGGATCCGGCTTCCAGCCGATCGGCTATCTGCATGCCGGAATGGCGATGGCCGACTACGATCGCGATGGTCTGCTGGACATCGTGACGACCGACTGGACCTTTGAAGCGGGTACGGGAGCTCCGCAGTTTCCCGGCTCGCTGCTCTTGTTCCGCAACCTGGGCGGTTTCAAGTTCCAAGAGGTCACGGTCGCGGCGGGACTCGAGAAGAATACCTTCGACACCTTCTCCGCGTTGTTCGCGGATTTCAATGACGATGGCTGGCCCGATCTTCACGTCGCCATCGACCACACAGAAGATGAATTCTGGGTCAATAACAGCGGTGTCTTTACGAGAGCGACGGATAGCGTGTACAACCCGAGCCCACACCTCGGCAATGATATGGGCTTGACGGCCACGGATTTCGACAACGACGGCGATCTGGATATCTATGCCACGAACATCGCCAATCAAAGCGTTATCGATCTGGGACATGACCGTGCCAACGTACTCTGGGTGAACAAGTTCGCCGATGAATCCGTGCTCCGCTTCGACAAGGAGACGTTCATCTACGGGCCGTTGCATACATATTGGGGCTGGGGAGTGGAGTTCACCGACGTCGAGAACGACGGGGATCAGGACATTCTCGCGGCCAACGGCATGGATCAGTTCCTGATGATGATGGTCCCACAGGACGAGAACATCATGAAGCCGATGGCCCTCATGATGAACGATGGGAACCAGATGTACTCCCGCGTCACACCCACGGGTATGGACTTTCCGCAGGACTCCCGAGGTCTGGTGACGTTCGACTACGATCGGGATGGCGATGAGGATGCGCTCGTTACGAATGTCGATGAGGCGCATCGCTTGTTCGCGAATACGAGCACCGATCAGGGCCACTACTTGAGCGTCGGCTTCGTGCAGAAGATGGGTCAGAACCGCAACGGTGTTGGTGTCAAGGTCTATGCCACTTCAGGCGGTGTCACCCGCCGTCGCGACCTGCTCTCGGGTGATAGTTTCGTTTCGGGTACGCCGAAGGAGGTTCATATCGGCCTCGGCGCGTCGGATACCCTGGACGAACTACACGTCGAGTGGACCGACGGAACCTCGTCCACCTACACCGACGTCGTTGCAGATCGCTTCATCACGATCCATCAACGTCACGGCGATATGAACCGCAATGCGATGATCGATCATTCAGATCAGTTCCAGCAGGCGGTCTGCCGCTGGACGATCTTCTTCAATCCCAGCGCTCCGGTCTCGGCGAGGTGCCAGTCTTTCGACTACGACATCGACGGAGACATCGATACGGACGATACCGTGGCGTTCAACGCGGACTACGCTGCGGAGCGAGCCCGGCTGCAGGCGTTGATCGACGCGTACATCGCGGCCTTCCGCGCGCGCTTCGGTCTCTAGTCAGCTCACGCCGGCCGTGTTTCTGTCCGCGTTCAGCGGCCGCGATCGCGGTCGCTGAACGGGAACGCCCGCATCTTGTCCACCCGGTCGGCTGTGGTCTTCAGACCGTCGGGGTGCCTGGATGCGAACATTCGCCTCGTGGGTACGAACACGTCTGTGGGTTCATCGCGTTCGAGTTCGGGCTTGCAGCCGCATGAGCAGCGATCGCTACCGGCGCAGGCGCCACAGCAATACCACTCCTGCTCCCGCTGGCTGGCGGTGTAGCCCAATCTGCAACCGCAGCCTTTGCAGCTGCCGTTGACCGCGGCCCTGGATCCATTCTGGTTCTCGTCTGCCATATGACCCCTATCGATCGGAAACTTCGAAGGCATCCTCAACCCCTGACGCTTCCAATTCGAGGCTCAGCCGATCCTTGAAGCTCACGTGAACCCGGGTTGCATCCGCGCGGCCCGGAAAAGCCAGAATCAGCTTGCCTCGCCGTTCGCCCCGCAGGGCCAAGTCGACTTGTGCCCGCCCCTCCGTGCCGGGTCGTACGGATTCGACCCCAAATCCGCCCGAAGCCAGGTGAAGGGTCGAGCCGATCACTCGGACCTCGTCGTTATCGGCAACCAGGTGCACCAGGCGACAGCCGTGCGCGGGTTCAGGTTGCGACGGCTCGGTGAGTTCGGCCAGGTCCAGCAGGCGATCCTCCCAGACGTCGTAGCCACTCACGGACCCTTTGAAACCCAGAGCCACCGGGTCGATCGGCAGAGCTCTGGAGCTGTCTGACAGGTTTACCCGCAGTACCAGTACGCTCCCATCGGGGAACGCGATGCTGAGCTGATCGGGACTCTCGCCTTCGCCAAGGGTCACTTCGGGCACGAAAGGCAGGGGAGGGAGGAGTCGGGACTGCAGGCGCCCGCGCTCGTCCGACAGCTTGTCGGGGTCGTCGGAAAGCACGAGCAACCCGCCGGATACCGCGATCGTTGCCGCGAGGGTTCGCACCTCGTTCGTGTCGAGTTTCGTGTCTTCGTCGCGAAGGACCGCACAGTCCGGATCATTCAGCCACAGCCGCCGGTGCAAGGCCGCCCGCGAGAGCACGTTGCGCAGGCCGTTCACGGCCGAGGGCGCGGCTTTGACCCCGAAGAGCCGGTCGGCGATCGGACTGGCCCAGTACGGCGCGACGTCGGGGCCAATGCGCATGGCTTCGAACAATCCGATCGAAGGACCGAGCGGCGCCCCGCACCCCAGTAGAAAGGCCGCCTTGCCGGCTCCCTTTCGAATCGCCTCGATCGCGCCCCGGTAGGCCGCACCCGAGGGCAGGTCCGGGTCGTAGCGTTCGCCCGGTAGCGTTCCCGCGTACAGGAAGTCGAGCTTCAGGTAGTCGAAGCCGTCCTTCCGGGCTCTGCGCGCGATCCTCTCGAGCCAGGACAGCACTTCGGGATGCGTCGGATCGAGCGCATAACAGATCTTGCCTTTCCAATCCTTGTTGATCAGCGCGACCCGGGGTTTACCGTCGCTACGGCGCAGCAACCAGTCCGGGTGCTCTCTGGCCGTATTCGAGGTGCGCGAAACCAGAAGTGGTGCCAGCCAGAGACCGGCCCGGAAGCCCGATGCGCGGATCTCCTTGGCGATCGGAGCAATCCCATCGGGAAACCCCGCATCCCACTCGCGCCAGTCCCCGACCGCGGCCTGGAAACCATCGTCGAGTTGAATCGTGTCGATCGGGATCTTCTGGTCCGCCAGGTGTTGCGTCGCACGGACCACATCGGGTGCCGTCACACGGGTGAAGAACTGATACCAGGAACACCAGGCGGAAGGTGTGGTGTCCGGCACCCGTACGTTCATCTCGCGTCCGCAATGCTGCGCCCAGGTGGCAATGCCGTCCTCGCCCGCCGCGTCCAGACCGAGCCAGAGTCGCTCGCCCACGGTTCGGTCGCCTGGCGCCAGCGAGTGCTCTTCAAGAGAAGCCCGTGCATAGAGAGCGCTCGGGCGCGGGCCTTTGCAGCTCAGGCCGATGTGACAGAGATAGTTCCGGTGAGTGACGAACCCGAGGCTCAAACCCGCCGAGCCCGGCGCTCTCAACGAGGTTGCGCAGTCCGACGCGTGAAAACCGCGCCGCGGGAAAGGCGTGAGGGGACCGCAGTAGAGATCGCGCAGGAGTCCGATGCGCGGACGCCGTTCTGTCCGGTCGAGACGCAGCCATCCGGCGGGAGTCCAGGATTGGTAGCCCATGCGATACCAGCGCATGGCTCCAGGATCGCCCTCGAGCTTCAGTTCGCAGTCTCCGGTTTCTTCCCAGCTGAAAGGCTCCAGAGCCCCGATGCGCTGTGCGGACTCTCCGGTGTTTTCGACCGCGAGTTCGAGTGTCACACCGGAGGTGCTTTCGCTCATTTCGACGGCCAGTTCGAGCTCCAGATCGAGCTCGGTCGAACACCGCATCGAGATCCGGGTCGCGGGTCCGTTCGGAGTCTGGACCGATTCTGAGCGCGGTTCCCGTGCCGAGGTTGCCCGAAACGCTCGACCGCCCACGATCACCCTGGGGCCGAAGCCGCGTACGGCGACCCGACGGGTCTTGTCCTCGATCTCGAGCGAAGCGGTTCCGGGATCAATCCGAAGCCGGAGCCGTGGGCTCTCGAACTCGTACCGACCGTCCGATCCGTTCAGTCGTCGTTCTTCGACGCTCACCCTGACCCCCTCGCCACCGAGGTTATACTCGACCCTCAATGAAGGTGTACACAAAAGGGGGCGATACCGGCGAGACCTCGCTCTTCGGTGGAGAACGTGTGCGCAAGAATGCGCTGCGCGTCCAGGCCTTCGGCGAGATCGACGAGTTGAACGCCGTTCTCGGACTGGCTCGAAGCGCGATCGGCGAGGCCGATCTGGACAAGCAGATCCGAGTCTTGCAGACATCGCTGTTCGATCTGGGAGGAGAACTGGCCACTCCGGGTGCGGATGTTCGCGAGGGGCAGGGCAAGCTCGTATCTCGTGTGAATCAGGAGGACGTGGACGAGATCGAAGGCTGGATCGACGCTTTCGAGACCGAACTCGAACCGCTGGTGAATTTCATCCTGCCCGGAGGAGATCGAGGTGCGGCCTTCCTTCATCTGGCGAGAACCGTCTGCCGCCGGGCGGAACGCCGCGTGGTCGAGTTGAGCGAGAACGAAGCCGTCGACGAGGTCGTTTTGCGCTATCTGAATCGGCTGTCGGATCTATTGTTCATGATGGCGCGAGTTGCGAATCGCCGCGCGGGTGTCGAGGAATCTCAATGGGTCGGAAGGAAACGATGAACGCCGCGGATTACGCAAGGCTTCTCAAAGAGATCGGGGCCGTCGAACTTCGCACCGATCCAAAGCAGTGGTTCACATGGGCTTCGGGAAAGCGCTCGCCGATCTACTGCGACAATCGCATTCTCATGTCTTGTCTGGAGGAGCGACGCATCATCGCCTCGGCGCTTGCCGAAGCCGTGCGCACGCGTTTCCCCGATGTTCAGGTGCTCGCCGGTACCGCGACGGCCGGAATTCCGCACGCGGCCTGGGTCGCGGAAATCCTCGATCTGCCCATGGTCTACGTGCGCGGCAGTGCCAAGGAACACGGCAAACAGAAACAGGTCGAAGGTCGCCCGCTCTCGGGTGAACGCGTGGTCGTGATCGAAGATCTGGTCTCGCTCGGGGGCAGTGCAATCAGCGCGATTGAGGCACTACAACGGGAAGGTGGCAAGGTGATCGGTCTGCAAGCGATCTTCACCTACGGCTTTGCCGCCGCGGACGAGAAGTTCGAAAAGATCGGCGTGCCCTGGCAGACCATCACGAGTTACGAAGCCCTGCTCTCGACGCTGGACATCGACGAAGCTACGTCGAAAATCCTGCTCGACTGGCGAGACCAGTAAAACAGTCGAGGGCACTGCCCGCGGAGGACTCACACAGTTCCCGCAGCGCGTCGTTTCCGCCCAGGCGTTCGACACCCTCGCCACCGAAGCGTCGCTGGTACAGTTCCATGGCCCACGCCACTCGACTCTCGCTGCGCCTGCGCGTGAGTTCCGATGAGGCGTCGAGGTGTGCCCGGTGCGCGCGCAGTGTTTCGGCGAGTTCTTTGACTGCGATGCCCGAGAGCGCGCTCACGCCGAGTACGCGGGGAGTCCAGTCTCTCGGATCATCGGCCACGATCGCCAGCATCGACTCGAGGTCTGACTTCGTGCGCTCCGCGAGGACGCCCAGATCCCACTTGTGCACGACCAGCACGTCGGGAATTTCCAGGATGCCCGCCTTCATGAACTGCAATGTGTCACCTGATCCAGGCTGCAGGACGAGCACCACCGAATCGGCGACCGTCTCCACGTCGATTTCCGATTGACCCACGCCCACGGTCTCGACCAGGGTCCAGTCGAATGCGGCGCGCAAGACGACGACCGCTGCGCGGGTGGCGGGCGCAAGACCGCCGAGTTGGTCGCGGGCCGCCATCGAACGCACGAACACGCGCTGGTTTGCGCCGAAGCGCAGACGAGCGCGATCGCCCAGCAATGCGCCGCCCGAACGCCGACTGGTGGGATCGATCGCGACCATGCCTGCGCCGAGCCCCGCGTCCAGCCAGAGCTGGATCAGCGCACCCGCGAGCGTCGACTTGCCCACGCCCGGTGGCCCGGTCAGTCCGACCACCGTGTGTTCACCGGGCGTCTTCGCCTCCAGCCGACCGATCAATGCGCGTTGAGTCTTCAGCGCACCCGGGCGCGTATCCTCACAGCAATCCAGCGCCGCCGCGATGGCTGTGTGGTCCGCATCGAGGACCCCCTGGACGAGCGCGTCCAGGTCTTCTTCAGGCAATGCCGTTGGCCTCGGCGACGATCTCGACCATCTCGGCGATGATTCGCCCGACGTCGAAGTCGCGCGGTGTGTACACGGCTGCCACCCCTTCGGCGCGCAGCTTGGCCGCGTCCTCCTCGGGTATGATGCCGCCGACGACGACCGGGATCTCGGCGCGGCGCGCGATCTCCGGTACCAGTGAAAGATGAGATCCCGACAGGATCGACAGGCCGATCAAGTGGACACCCTCCTGTTGGGCCGACGTCAGGATTTCGTCGGGCGTGAGCCGGATGCCTTCGTAGACCACTTCCAGACCCGCGTCGCGCGCAAAGATGGCGATCTGTTCCGCTCCACTGGAATGTCCGTCGAGTCCCGGTTTGCCGACGAGCGCCTTGAGCCTGCGACCCAGTTGAGCGGAGACCTCGTCCACCCGTCTTCGCAACTGGCTGATGCGATCGCTTTCCGCGAGTCGCAGTGGTGCGTCGACACCGGTCGGAGCGCGGTATTCGCCGAAGATCTGGCGCAGCGTGTCGGCCCACTCGCCCGTAGTCACGCCTGCATGGGCACAGCGAATCGAGGGCGGCATCACATTCTCGCCGTTCTGCACGGCTTCGCGTAGTTCCGCCAGAGCGCTGTCTACGTCGGCCTGACTGCGCCTGGCGCGATGGGTGTTCAGTCGTTCCAACTGTTCGCGCTCTGCGGATTCATCGACACTCAGGATTCCACCGCTGGCACCTTGGGTCAGCGGGGAAGGCTCGCCGTCTTGCAGACTGTTCACGCCTACCACGGTGCGCTCGCCTGACTCGATGTCTGCAACACGCCGGGCATTCGACTCAACCAGTTGTCGCTTCAGATAACCCGATTCGACCGCGACTACAGCCCCGCCCATTTCCTGGATGCGCTCGATCTCCTTCCAGGCGGCTTCTTCCATGGCGGCCACGTTTCGCTCGATGACGACGGAGCCTTCGAAGATGTCTTCGTTCTCGAGCACGTCGGTCTCGTGAGCGAGGATCTGCTGGATGCGCAGCGACCACTGTTGATCCCAGGGGCGCGGCAGCCCCATGGCTTCATTCCAGGCGGGGAGTTGTAGCGCACGGCAGCGCGCATCACGCGAGAGCGTCACGCCCAGAGCTTCGAGTACGATGCGCGGAATATTGTTTTCGGGCTGGTTCTCGGTGAGTCCCAGCGAATTCACCTGAACTCCGTAGCGGAAGCGACGCATCTTCGGATCTTCGACGCCGTAACGCTCGAGACCGATACGATCCCACATGCGCGTGAATGCGCGCACCTTGCAGATTTCTTCGATGAAGCGGATGCCGGAGTTGCAGAAGAACGAGATCCGGCCGAAGACCGCGGGCATACGCTCGGCGGGAAGCCCGATCGAGTCGAGCACCGACATGGCATTGGCCAGCGCGAAGGAGATCTCCTGAACCGGTGTGGCTCCGACTTCCTGCAGGTGATAGGAGCAGATATTGATCGGGTTCCAGCGCGGTACTTCGTCGACGGTGAACTCGATGATCTCCTTTGTGAGGCGCATCGAAACCTGTGGAGGAAAGATGTACGTCCCGCGCGAGAGATACTCCTTGACGATATCGTTCTGCGTCGTACCCGAAAGCGCATCCCGGGCGATACCGAGCCGCTCGGCGCTGGCGATGTACAGAGCGAGCAGCCAGGCGGCCGGGGCATTGATCGTCATCGACGTGTTCATCTGATCCAGGGGGATGTCCTGAAACAGCGTCAGCATGTCTTCGATCGAGCTGATCGGCACTCCGACTTTGCCGACCTCGCCCGCGGCCAGCGGGTGGTCGGCGTCGTATCCGGTCTGGGTCGGAAGATCGAAGGCGACCGACAGGCCCGTCTGACCCTTGGCCAGGTTGGACCTGTAAAGGCGATTGGAGGCTTCGGCGGTGGAATGGCCGGAATACGTGCGAAAAATCCAGGGGCGGTCGCTCATGATCGCCTAGCTTAGCAGTCCCGCGGCTGGGCTTCCCCGCCCCGAGGTCCGGCTTCCCCGCCCCGGTCTCGGCCCCCGCCGGGCACCCGGCTCCGAGAGGCTTCTGCGACGGGATCGATCAGGCGTCTATCGGGAGAGAGGCCCTGAAGGCCCGCTTGATTGCAGCCGGTCTAGCGGGGACGCAGAGTAGATTCGAGACCCCGGCATCGAGTGCGCGGATGACGGTATCCCTGGTCGGCTCCGCCACACAGAGCACCAGGGGGACTCGCCAGGTTTCGCTGGCTTCTCGCAGCCGACGGCACAGCGCGAGCACACCCTCTTTTTCGCTGGACAAAAAGATGGCTGTGGCGTTCGCAAAGGCCTCTTCGATTTCCTCATCCTCGCTCGAAACCGCTTCGACCTCGCTGCCCGTACTGGCGAGCCCAGAGGTGAGGGACTCGCGCAGCTCATCATCGAGGTCGAGTAGCAAAATGACCGGATCTGCGGCGCCGCTGCCCTGCTCTTCGCCGGATCCGAACAGAGTCGCTCCCATGCGGAAGAACAGATTCACGCTCGGTCCGCCGGGAATGGTGAGCGGTGCCGCTCCCACCAGACAAGGACCTTTCGAGAAGCTGTTTTCTCCGGGTTCCGCGGCAGGCCACCACTCCCCGACCTCGAATCCCAACTCTTCTTCGAAGTGTGTTTTCGTCGATTCGCCGATGCCACTCGCGGCCAGTTTCAGCAACTCACCGATCGGTTCGAGATCGTCATCGCCGACTTCGTCCTTCGCGTCGGGGTCCTCGACACCACTCATGCGTCGGCTGAAAGCGACGACTTCGGCCAGGGCGCTCACGATTTCGATATGCGCAAAGGTGGTTTCGTCGCGTTGGACGGCGATTCCGAGCACCGCGAGCTCACCTTCGGGAGCTTCGGTCTCGGCTTCGATCTCGGGATCGCCCACTTCGAGTTCGACGCCGAGTGCAGGCCCCAGCTGCGCGGCCGTTCCTTCGAGCAGGGCCCTCACCAGCGGTTCGGCGGAATCGACCAGATCCTCGTTTTCGGACTCGCTCATGCGCCTCGCTCCTCGTTTGCGGCGCGCAAGACCACGATGTCTACGCGCCGATTCATCTTTCGCCCCGCTAGCGTCGTGTTGGACACCATGGGTCGCTGGTCGGCAAAGCCCGCCGCGGAGAGCCGGTAGGCGGAAATTCCAGCCCGTTCAAATACCGACAGGACTTCGACTGCGCGCAGTACGGACAGGTGCCAGTTCGAGCGATAGACTCGGCTCGATACCTTGGCGTCGTCGGTGTGTCCTTCGATGCGCACATGATTCGGAATTCCGGACAGCATTTCGGACACGCGATGGATCGTCTCTACGGCCTTCGCCGAGATACGCCTTTCCCCCGAATCGAAGAAGAAGGTGTCGGCCAGACTGATGACCAGGCCTTCTTCGCTCTGACGCACGCGAATACCGTCGGGATCGCCGGTGGTTTTCGCGATCTCGTTCACGCGGTTGCCGAGCACCTCCATGCGGCGTTCTTCCTCGACTTCCTGGTGCTCGGTGCTGATGCCATTGCCGGCCGGACCCAGTTCGTCGAGTGCGGCCGTTTCAAATACACCCGGCCGCGCGACTCCCGAATCGACGACGGCGTCGCCGAAGGACGCGCGCAACGACTCTGCCAGGCGTTCCGCTTTCTTTACGTCGGTCACTGACATCGCGTACAGCGTGGTGAAGAACGCAAACAACAACGTGATGAAGTCGGCGTAGGAGAGGATCCAGCGATCCTGCGTTCCACTCGAAGTGTTCTTGGGTCTGCGGCGTGCCATGTCAGCGGCGCTTTCCCCGCTGCGTCTTGCCCTTCGAATTCTCGGATTTGGGCTCCGCACCGACGTAGTGAAGCAGGTGCTTCTCGATCTCCAGCGGGTTCACGCCTTCGCGAATTGCGCAGACGCCTTCCAGGATCATTTCCTTGCGCAGGGATTCTGCTTCGATCTGGGTCTTCATCTTTCCGGCGATCGGCAGGAAGATCAGGTTCGCGGTGCCGACCCCGTAGACGGTCGAAACGAAGGCCACGGCGATTCCCGATCCGAGTTTCGAGGGATCCGCCAGGTTCTCCATTACCTGGATCAAGCCGAGCACCGCTCCCAGGATGCCCAGAGTCGGTGCGTAGCCACCCGCTGCTTCGAAAAAACGCGGTCCCGGTTCTCTGAGCATCTCGTCCTGCTCGATCGCCATCTCGAGCATGTTGCGAAGCGCGACTGGATCGTGGCCATCGACGAGCGCCTGAACCGCCTGGGTCAGGAAGGGATCCTGGAATCGGGCCGCCTCGCCTTCCAGGGCCAGCAAGCCGTGACGCCGAGAGATGCGCGCGAGTTTGACGATTCCCTCGACGAGCGAGACCGGTGGCCGCCCAATCTCGGTGACCACGAGACGAAGCTGGCGAACGGCGCGCTTCAGGTCTTCAGCGGGAAACTGGGCAATCACGGCGCCGAGGGTTCCGCCTACCACGATGACGGCAGCGGTCAGTTGTGACACCGAGGCGATGCTCCCGCCTTCGAGGAGGTGTCCCCCGGCGATGCACGCGATTCCGATCGCAATCCCGATCAGAGTCGTCACGATTGAACCCACTTCCTCATACTGTGGGATATCGGACACAGGACCTCGTCCAGTGAATTCTTTCAATCAGATTGGAATTCCGGTCGAGCGCCGGGACCGGACAGCGTTACCTTCAGGGACCATGCTGTTTCGTTCTGTTGCCACGCGCGCCCGACTTACTCTCGCGATCGCCTTCGTCTGCTCGGCGGGGCTTCTGGCGAGTCCGAGTGTTACGGCCGAGACCGGTTCACAAGAGACCGGTTCACAAGAGACCGGGTCACAAGAGATGGGGTCGCGGGAGGCGGGACAGCGCGCCTACGATATTTCCAGCAATCTGATGAGCCCGTGGTGCCCCGGCACTCTGCAGCATTGCCCGAGTCCGAATGCAGGAGCCGCGCGCGATCAGATTCGCGCCTGGATCGATGCGGGCCTCAGCGATGAAGAGATTCTCTCCCGCGTGGAGTCGAGTTTTGGCGATCGCGTGAAGCCGATCCCGAAGAGCGCCTGGGGCTGGGGCAGCCCGGTCGTGATCCTGGTCGTGGGTCTGGTCCTGCTGGGCTTTGCGATCTCACGCACGATCCGAGCCCGGGGCCAGGAAGAGGCCGAGATCGATCCCGCGATTGCCTCGGAACTCGAGGCGGCGCTGCGCGAGGAAATCCCGGAAGATTGACGATGAGGGCCCCTCCCACGCGCCTGTCGGACACGCGCACGGTGAGAGGGCCAACCAATCAAACTCTGCGTCCAGGGTCGATTGGCTCGGCACGATGGGGTCGGTGAGCGGTGACGTCGAATCGGACGACCATCCCGCGCCGGTGGTCCCTCGAACCTCTCCCAGCTTCTGATCGGTCCCGGTCGTTATGGGAAGGGCCCCCGCGCCAAGGAATCGGCACCCCCAACCAACAACTCAAGAGCGGTGGTCCGAAGATTGGGTCTGGCCTCATCGAGAGCCCGGGGCACTGCTGAGGCACTCGAAACGCGCTCCGCGACGTTGCCAAGCAGCCTCGTCTCGGGTTCCTGGGCATCAAACCCATTCTTCAGACCACAACTGACACTTTGGGGGGGCGGAGTTGCCGGTCGTTGGCCTCCGAAAGGGAAGTGGACTACCTCCCGATCCCCAGGCCAGATCCAACGCCTGTAGGCAGAATCCGCTTCAAGCTCGTGCTCCGCAGCGGGAATCGCTGCCCGAGCCGTCGTTCCCAATAATGATCGGCACGACTCCTGCTAATCCCATGTGTTGACTGGTGGAACCGATCGTGCGCTGGAGCCGGAGTCGAGGCACTCCCAATTCCCTCCATTCCTTCCCAGGAACGCACCGAGAAATCGGTGCAGAAGCTGAATGATTCCAGCTTCGGCGCACGGCGGATCCTGGTCGTCCGATCCCGTCTCTCGGGTGTCGGCCCCCGCTCAGCTCGGAGCTTCGTCGTCCGTCATCGCCTTTACAGACAAGGCGTGGATCTCGCTTCCGAGTTCCGCGCGCAACACGTCGTACACCATCCGGTGGCGAGAGACGCGATTTCGATCGCGGAAGGCTTCTGAGACGATCGTCACGTTGAAGTGACCGCCACCTCCTCTTGCACCCGCGTGCCCGCGGTGCTGGTGGCTCTCGTCTTCGATGCGCAGAACGGTTGGCGCAAACGCGTCGCCAAGAACGCTTTCAATGCGCGCAACACGCTTCCTTCCGAGTTCTTCTGGATTGCTCGTCGACAATCGGACGCACCTTTCGCGAGTGAAACCGCTGAAGACGTGCAGGGTAGCGCACTCGCGGAAACCTCGAGCGCGCGCGCAACTTGTCCGGGTTCGCCGGTTCTTCCTCGCATACAACCACGAGGAGAGAGGCATGAGCCTTCGGAAGATCAAGGGAAAGGGATGGTCGGTACTCGCTGCGAGCGCCGTGTTGTGCATCGCGGGTATCGCGAGTGCAGTGCTCATCGAAGGACGCGGAGAGCTGGCCGCCGCAGGTGACGGACTGGCGGTGGTGACCATGCGCGGCGTGGCGAACATCGCGGGTCTTGGCATCGCGATCGTACCCGAGCGGAAGATCGAAGAACTCGACGGACAAGGGCGCGTTACACCCCTCGACGGTGGACGTGTTCTGCTCGAAGGCTTCGGTCGTGTCGTACTCGCCAGCCCAAACGAGGTCATGCGCTTCAAGGCCGCGGGCGCTCGCCTGCGCCTGCGCGCCAGGGGAGCCGGAGTCGCCCGCCTGAAGGGGCACGGACGAATCTGGACCGACGATGCAGACGCCCCCTGGAACCCGGACGTAGATGTGGAGTTCAGCGACCCAAGCACCGACTGACTCGCGCTCACAACCCACTGGCGGCGGGCAGAGCCCGTCGCCAGTCAACCGCCACCCTTCGATCTGCGAGAGCGAATCGGTACTGCCTCGCCAGTTCGCGTGGTGGACAGAAATGCGAGCTAGGTAATTGCCTTCCAGATGCGATCCGCCTCGCGCATCGCCACGGGACCGATGATCGAGAGTGCAAACACGTACATCACCGTCAGGGCCACGATGTCCGATCCTTCGTGTGCGACACCCGCAGCAAGCCCCGCGATCAGAATCGAGAACTCGCCCTTTGGCACGAGGGAAAGGCCCACGACAGCAGATTGCGCAGGGGTGTGTCCCGCAGCTCGACCCGCCAGATAACCGCCCACCGACTTCGTGGCGATGCCGAGCAGGATCAGGACGATCGCCGGTGCCGCGACGGCGACCATGCTGGCGGTCTCGATGCCCATGCCGAAGGAAACGAAGAACAGTGCGGCAAACAGTGTCTGGAACGGATGCAGGGTGCTCGCCGCCCGTTCCTTGAGTTCGGTACTGCCGAGTACGACACCGGCCAGAAAGGCGCCGATCGCTTCAGAAAGATTGACGGCGATGGCCGCGGAGGCCACCAGAAGGACGAAGGCGAACAGCAATAGGGTGAAGCTCTCGTCGGTGCGCGTCGCGAGCATGCGCGCGAGTGGCTCCTGCAGCTTTCGGGTCAATACGATGACGAGCACGCCTACGAAAACCAGCGCCGAGAGCAGCGACACGGCGTAGTCAATCATGTCCATGGACTGTGAGCCGCCGATCGCCAGTGCGTTGAGCAATAGCAGATAGCCGGCGATGGCCAGATCTTCGAAGACCATGATTCCCAGAATCGTTTCGGTTTCGGGCCGGGTGGCGCGGCTGAAGTCGGCGATGCATTTGGCGACCACCGCGCTCGAACTCATGTACAGAATCCCCGCCAGGAACAGGGACTCGATCCAGCCCCAGCCCAGGGCCAGGCCCGCCAGCAATCCGATCGGGAAGTTGAAGATCAGGTCGATTCCGCCGGCCAGTGCGAAGCGCCGAGGGGTCTGCGCCACCGAACCGACGGAGAATTCCAGCCCCATAGAGAACAGCAGGAAGACGATGCCCAGCGAGCCCAGGAACTCCACGACTTCGTTCGTCTCGATTACCGTGCCGAGTGCCAACCCCGAAGCGATGTACAGCGGAACGACGGGGAAGCGCAGCCAGATCGACGCTGTTGCGGCGAGACCGAGAACCCCGAACAGGAGCGCAAACTGGAAGAGGTGTCCTTCCAACGCGGGCTCTAGGGGGTGTCGCGGGGAGGCGAGAAGGTCTCGAGAAAACGGTCGACCTGATCCCGTCGACCGATGATCACCGCCGTATCGTCGGCTTCGAAACTGGTTTCCGGCGGCGGGTTCAGCAGCGAGCCTCCTTCGCGCAGCAACGCGATCACACTCACACCGGTGCGCGCGCGCACGTCGGAGCTGATCAGGGTCTTGCCGACGAGTGCGGAATCCCCGTCCAGCTTCACCCATTCCAGGCTGAACTCGTCGAGCAGGAGTTGCTTGCGCGGATCCTCCTCCGGGACCTCGCCGTGCGCGAGGATGCGTCCGAGTTCGCCGGCCTCCTTGCCCTGCAAGGTCAGGATCGAGCTCGTGTTGCCTTCTTCATCGCTTCGCGCCAGTTCCCAGTTGCCCGAGCGATGTTCCACGACCACGAGTTCATCCCCCGTGGCCAGGTCGAGTGTGTGCTTGGTTCCGACGCCGGGAAGCTCAGTCTCACGGGTTGCCATTCGAGTCTCCGTGCCGGGTGGGCTCCGGGGTTTCCGGCAACTCGACCCAGATGATCGTTCCACCGCAGGCGGATTCGCTGATGCCGATCGAACCGCCGTGATCGTCGACGATCCGCTGGCTGATGTAAAGGCCGATGCCCGTGCCTTCGCCCGGTTCCTTGGTGCTGAAAAACGGCGCGAAGACCTGAGGGCGAATCGCCTCCGGAATTCCGGGTCCGCTGTCTTCGAATTCGACTCGCACGCCGTCTGGCGTGTCGCTCGTTCGCACCACGATCCGGCTCTCGTCGCCGTCCGGACAGGCATCGATCGCGTTGTTGATCAGGTTGAGGAACACCTGTCCCAGCTTCGCGCGATCAGCTTCGATCAGCCGCGAGGCCCGGTATTCGCGCACCAGTTCGGCCCGGGCCGAGAGCGGCCGGGAGACCAGACGCAGTGTGGAATCCAGGACCTCTTCGATCGGCATGGGTGCCGTCGAGCGCTCGGATCCGCGGCTCAGTGAAAGCAGATCGCGGACCAGATCGCGGATGCGCACCGCGCCCTCGGAGGCGTCCTCGATTAGTTCGTCCAGCAATTCGACCCCGCCGGCGGCTTCGATCTTGCTCTCGATGTCGGCGATTTCCGTTTCCGCCGCATCTCCCAGGCATTCGCTCAGCCGATCCCGGTACACCTGAAGCGCCGAACGCATGGCTCCGGACAGCCGTTCCAACTCTTTCAGGTTCCCCAGCACGTAGGTGATAGGGTTGTTGATCTCGTGGGCGACGCCCGCCACCAGCGTGCCAATCGACGCCAGGTGCTCGGCGATCATCAATGTGGTGGGATCTGGCTGCGTTTCCCCGCCGGGCGAAAAGCCGGGCCGATTCGCTGCTCTGGATGAGGTCCCTGCCATCTGGAGTGCCTATCGGCAGCGAGGGGTGGATTCCTGGACGACTTCGCGTCAGGCTGTCGCTGACGTCATCTACAGTCGAGGTTGGCCGGAACGTCTCCGAGGGCCTCGCAAGTGCCGCCTCGCCAAATTTGAGCGCGGCACCGCCGGTCCGGAACGGGCCAGGCGCTAGACAACGCTATCGATCAAAGGGGAAATCATGAAGCGAACGCGTGTTCTCGCGATTGTACTATTTGCGTTGACCGGGGTTGCCTGCCAGCAGGTCGACTCCGGCGGTCAAGGTGTCCTCTTCAAGCGTTTCGGCGGCGGTACGAGCAAGGAGATCTTCGGCGAAGGCGTACACATCGTTCCGCCGTGGAACTACATGGTCGTCTATGACGTCCGAACGCAGGATCGCCCGGAGAAGCTGCACATCCTGACCAGCAATGGCCTGTCCGTCGACATGGACCTGTCGATCCGCTACCGGCCGCTCAAGCCTGAGCTTCCGACACTGCACCAGACGGTGGGTCCGCGTTACTACGACACGATCATCAAGCCCTCCGTTCGCAGCGAGGTGCGGAAGATCGTCGGAAACTATACGCCCGAGGAGATCTACTCGACCAAGCGCGACGAGGTCGGGGACGCGATCGATGGGGGCGTCAAGAAGGCCCTGATGGGCCGACATGTCGAGGTCGAGGCCGTCTTGATTCGCAACGTCGATCTGCCTGAGAAGCTGCAGCACGCCATCTCGGAGAAACTCGAAGAAGAGCAGCGCTCCGAGAAGATGCAATTCACGCTCGCGCGCGAACGCCAGGAGGCCGATCGAAAGCGCATCGAAGCGCAGGGAATTGCCGACTTCCAGAAGATCGTCTCGCAGGGCATCAGTGATCAGTTGCTGCGCTGGAAGGGTATCGAGGCCACGGAACTGCTGGCCCAGAGCCAGAATTCCAAGGTCGTGGTGATCGGTTCGGGAGACGGCGGATTGCCGTTGATTCTCGGAGGCGCGAACTGAGCGACGGCCCCCGCACCATCTTGCATGCGGACATGGACGCGTTCTTCGCGGCCATCGAGCAGCGCGACAATCCCGAATACCGCGGAAAACCCGTCCTCGTGGGGGGAGGGTCCACCCGCGGCGTCGTGGCGGCGGCGAGTTACGAAGCCCGGGAGTTCGGGATCCACTCGGCCATGCCGAGCGTCGAAGCCCGGCGTCGCTGTCCGCACGCGATTTTCGTACGCGGTCGGATGTCGGTGTACGCGACGGAGAGCAAGCGCATCTTCGAGATCTTTCGCCGTTACTCGCCGCTGGTCGAAGGGCTCTCGCTCGACGAGGCCTTTATCGATCTGACGGGAACCGAGAAGCTGCTCGGACATCCGGAAACCGCGGCGGCGAATCTGCGGGCCGAAGTGCGCCGCGAGACCGACCTGGCCGTGTCCACGGGCATCGCGCCGGTGAAGATGGTCGCGAAGATTGCCAGCGACCTGGCCAAGCCCGACGGCATGTTGAGCGTGAGCTCGGAGCGCGTGCGGCCGTTCCTCGATCCGCTTCCGGTCGGGCGCATCTGGGGGATCGGACCGGTGGCGCGCACCCGCCTCGAGCGCATCGGCGTGGCGACGATCGGCGATCTGGCGCGCACGAGTGACTCGGCCCTGGAAGCGGCGCTGGGAAACTGGGGACCGGCGGCCGCGCGGCTCGCTCGGGGCGAGGACACCCGCGAAGTCGAATCCTATCGCGAGGCGAAATCGTATGGCGAAGAAAATACCTTCGGCGAGGACATCGCGGATCGCGGACGTCTGGTGACCGCCATCCGCGCGCATTCGGAGGCGGTAGCGCGACGACTTCGCCGCGATGAAGTGCGCGGCCGCACCATCACCTTGAAGCTCAAACTCGCTCGCAGACTCGGCGCGGGCAAGTTTCCCCTGCTGTCGCGCTCGACCACGCTAGGGGAGGCCACCGACGATGGTGCGCAGATCGCCGGTGTCGCCCGCGAACTTCTGACGCGCTCCGGTCTTTCGGAACCGGTTCGACTGCTCGGTGTTTCTCTCTCACAGCTCGAACCTCGCGGGGTCGAGCAACTCGGGCTGTTCGAGACCCCCGGGCGCAGCAGGCGCAAGCTCAATCACGTGGTCGACGAGATTCAGGATCGCTTCGGTCGAACTGCGCTGGAGCGAGGAATTGCTCCGGTC
>JAAELY010000046.1 GCA_024226335.1 bacterium | reverse complement strand
CTGTTCAGTCGAGGTGTTGACGCCGCTCTTCAGGCGTTTAAAGTCACCCTGGCAATCGACTTCGACGCGCTTGCTGAAGTCACCATCGGCCAGTGCGCCGACCACGCCGTTGACCTCCGTGATCACGTGTTGTTGCGATTCGAGAAGCCGATTGAAGGCCGCAACGGTCTGGCCGATCTCGTCCTGACTCGCGACGTCTGCGCGAAGAGACAGATCTCCGCGCTCCTCCACGTTCTTCACGGTTTCGGAAAGCGAGTGCAGGGGCCGGGTGATCAGCCGGATCAGGGCAAATCCGATCGAACCGGCTAACGCGAGGGCCAGCACCAGCGCAGCGAGAACCGTGCTCTTCAGTTTGGTCGTCCTGTTCTGGAGAGCCAGGGCATCTTCCGCGACGAGCTTGTTCTGGCTAGCGGTCAAATCGTTCAGCAGAGCATGGGCCTTCTTCGCTCTGGGAGCAGCTTCACTGCCCAGCAGGTAGTTCGCCATGTTCCACTTCGCTGACCCGCGGATCTCGAACATCCTGGCGGGCAGGGGCTCAAACTCTTTCCGGGTCTTGGAGTAGGTTTCGAAGTGCTGATTCTGTTTAGCGGTGAAGAGGTGACGATTGTCTTCGAGCGTCTGGAGACGGGCGCTGTTGACCTTCCAGCGGTTCTCAAAATCTTCACGCCACTTAGTCTCTCCGCCGATGAGGAAGGCGCGAATCGATGCCAGGCCTAGCGCAAATGATCCGCGCGAGTCCGCCAGTGTGGCGAGAAGCGCCTTGCGTTCTGCGGTTGTCTCCTGCGCCTTCTCGTCGTTGATCATTCCCGTGATTGCCTTCACGATCACTCCGGCCTTCGGCGCGGCTTCGGTGAGAAGGAGTCTGACGGCGGGTTGTTCGTCGACGGTATTGCTGACGGCTTCGACCTTGTCCTGCGCTTCCCGGAACTCGCCGAGGACGGCCTTCAACTGATCGAGTTTTTCCACGTTCGCCGCAACGGTCCAGTTCTCAGCCATTTTCGTCATCGTAGCCAGATGAGAATCGATCCCATCCCATGCCTCCCCGCGCTGATCCTTGAACTGCTCTTTGCCCAGGATCATCCAGCCACGCAAGGCGGCCAGGGAATAGTTGATTCCGTTGGTGAGGTCGTGGCCGGCCAGATTTGTCGGCATGCGAAGTTCGATGACCCGAGTCTGAATCTGTGCCACCTGGCTGAGGCCCGATTGAACGACGCCAACCAGAGCCAGAATGAGCAACAAGACGAGGCCGAACCCTCCGCTGATCTTGTATTTGATCGGAAGGTTCTTGAGTGCGGAGAAGATTCCTCCGGAACCCGACTCGGATATTTCGCTTGCCTGTCGTGAATCCATCACCGTATACCCCCGGGGCCGAATGATCCGCTGAACTCATCGCTCGAACTCGCCCCGGAATTCGAACGGGTCTATCGACACAACTCTCGTCCGTACATCGAAAACTCTCAGACCCATCTTGAGAAGCAGATGAAGAATGACCCGAGGTCGAGCCGGTACTCGAGATCAAGCGTGTTTGAACACGCACCGATGATTAGTTGTGACTTGAGGATGCCTGGCGAAGTCGTCCGCGAAGGTGTTTTGCTGGAATCGAGTCTGTCATCGAGAGATAGGTTGTCGCAGGATGCGAGTAAATCGACAAAACCGTTTGCTGTTACCGACCATCGTGACCGCGAGTCTCAACATGGCGACTTACGGCACGGGCGATGAGGTTGTGCCCGACTCCGTCATTTTCGGGAACTTCGCCGTCGACCGCGAGACCCTCATCACCAACGTTGATCCGGGTCCTGGAGTGATCAACTACCGCCAGTTCGACGTAGACAGGTCGGATCTTGCACAGATCATGGAACTGGCGGTAGATGCCGGGATCCTGCAGCAACCTATCGAGATCGACGCCTTCGCCGATACCCGTTCCCGGGCGTCAAAGGGCGCGGGGTACAGCATGCCGAAGGGCGTGCAGCTGTAGGGATCGGTCGTGTCCACTCATAAGATGCTACCGGCAGAAGGTTCCGAGCCAGGCCCTCCACGCTTTCGCAACACGCTCAGCCGGTCCCTGATCCGTTGGTTCCTGTTCTTTGCCCTCGCACCGCTTCTAGTTGTCATCACGATCAGCTATCTGCAAGCCCACAATGAACTCGCAGACGTAGCCCGACGAGATCTGGCCGATTCTGGGCAGTCGGCCGCCCAGTTTTTCGACAACTGGATCGACTATCGATTCATGGATCTGGCGGTCCAGGCGGAGAATTCGGCGAATGCCGAGTTGCTCATGCGATTGCAAAAGGACTGGCAGAGAAGCGGCCAGGGTCTAGAAGAATTCGTTGCGAGTGACTCATGGGCCAGGATCGTGGACGAGTCGCGTCGAGACCTGATGAGCATGTCTGAAACCTATGACTACATCCACGACCTGTTTCTGATCGACTCGCAGGGCAATATCCTCTTGACGATCGCCAGCGAAGACGATCTCGGCACCAACCTCTTCGATGGACCCTACCGCGATACGGAATTCTCCAACACCGTACGGGTCAGCCTCAGGACCGGTGAATCGCGCCTTTCCGATCTCGAGCGCTACGCTCCTTCAGGTGAGCTCGTAACGGCATTCATGGCGGCGCCGTTACTGAACGAGTCGGGTGAAAGGGTCGGCGTTTTCGCCATGCAATTCTATCTCGACAGGATCATGAAATCGTTCAGCCGGGGAATGGGTGATCGGAAATCTGTGCACACCTACCTGGTGGGGCGAGACGGTCTGCTGCGATCTCTGCTTCGGTCGGAACATGAAGAAGAAGTCCTGCATCGCCGCATCGACACGCAGCCGGTTCGCACGTGGATTGCGCAGCACGAGCCCAGGCCCGGAGACCCGGAGGTGGGCGATGTCGCGAGTATCTACACGGGACCCCTGGGAAACTCCGTGATCGGGACGTTTAGAGAGGTCGATGCTCCGGGAATCCACTGGTGCATGATCGCAGAAGTTGATCAAGGGATCGCCTTCGCCAGCGCGAACTCGTTGTGGCAGATCACGCTCGGACTGCTGATTGCGACCATCGTGCTGGTGGTGAGCGGAGCTCTCCACCGGATCCGCAAGATCACCGATCCGCTCAGGTCCCTGATCGAGTTCAATCGCGAGGTTGCCCGTGGCCACCTGGAGGGTGGAGTCTCGATTGCTTCCGCTGACGAGATCGGAGAGTTGAGCCAGTCCTTCAATGAGATGGTGGCCGCTCGCAGGCTGCAGCAGAAAGAAGAGAAATGGCGTCTGGAGATCGCAGAGATCAAGCTCGCAGTCTCCGCGGCTCTGTGCAGCGCCGCTCCGCTCGACGAGCGCCTGGAGTGCGCGGTTGCTCGTATTCTCGAACTCCCGGAACTGGCGGCCGAGAACAAGGGAGGCGTTTTCTTGCTCGAGGAAGGCGAGACCGAGTTGCGAATGTGCGCTCACCGGGGAGAGTTCAGCGACGAGTTCCTGTGCGATAAAGCTTGTGTTCCACTCGGACGCTGTCTGTGCGGGCGATCGGCCCTCTCCCGGGAGGTGATCATCAGCGACGATTGCTTCAGCGATCGTCGCCACGAGAATTGCTGTGAAGCCATGACCGCACACGGACATTACATCGTACCCCTGGTGCACCGGGAGTCGGGAGGATCGACGACCCTCGGCGTACTCTTTCTCTACACCGTGCCCAATCCTTCCCCGCGTGAAGACGAACTCGCGCTTCTGGACGAACTCAGTCAGATGCTATCGATCGCAATCCAGAACGAGCGAACGAAATGCGCGATCGAGCGCTCCCGAGTCGCCGCCGAAGCCGCCAGTGCAGCCAAGGGTGAATTCCTGGCCAATATGAGCCATGAAATCCGCACGCCGATGAACGGAGTGATCGGCATGACCGAAGTACTGCTGGGTACCGAACTCTCCGACCAGCAAAGAAGATACGCCGAAACCGTGCAGCGAAGCGGTGACTCACTTCTGGCCCTCATCAACGATATTCTGGACTTCTCCAAGATCGAGGAGGGCAAACTGGAACTGGTGAGCCACGACTTCGACCTGTCCTGTCTGTTGGAAGATTTCACACAGGTCATGGCGTTTGGGGCCTACCAGAAAGACCTGGAACTCATCTGTGCCGTTGCACCCGATCTGCCTTTGCGGCTCCGGGGCGATTCTGGACGTCTGCGCCAGGTGCTCGTCAATCTCGTAGGCAACTCGATCAAATTCACCGAGGAAGGCGAAGTGCTGGTGAGTG
Organism: bacterium; assembly: GCA_024226335.1. Lineage (NCBI taxonomy): Bacteria > bacterium. The sequence goes on along the minus strand of JAAELY010000046.1, from coordinate 13,244 downwards.
CGAGCGTCGTATCGGAGAGCGACGAAGAAGCCCGGCTCCGTTTCTCGATCCGCGACACCGGCATCGGCATTCCAGTCGACAAGCAACACGATCTCTTCGATCGGTTTACCCAGGTGGATGGTTCCAACACGCGCAGGCACGGTGGCTCGGGTCTGGGCCTGGCGATTTCGGAACAGTTGGTCGCGATGATGGGGGGTGAGATCGGAGTTGAATCCGACCTAAGGCAGGGAACGGAGTTCTGGTTCACGGTTGTATTCGAGAAGCAGCCGGAACAAGCACCTGCTCCGTCGACTGACCTCCGGAGAGTGCGCATTCTGGTACTGGCCGACAATGCCAGCCTCCGAGAGGTGCTGCGGTCGCAGTTCGAGGCCTGGGGGATGCGGCCCGAGGTGGCTGCCGACACTGAGGCGGGTTTCGAATTATTGCGCGATGCGGTCCGAATCGGGGATCCCTATTCACTCGTTCTGATCGACGATCGCTTGTCAGGCAGGTCCGAAGAACTGTTAGGCGAGGCCGCTCATGCGGATTCCGGACCATCTGGTTCTGGAGCATCTGGCTCTGGAACACCTGACTCTGGAACACCTGACACGAAGTGGCTGCAAATGGTGCTTCCCCATCGGCGAGAAGACGCTGGAAAGGAAGGAGAGGGCGAGTTTTCCGCCCACCTGACGAAACCGATCCGTCCCTCAGAACTGCACGACATCCTGGTTTCGGTTGTTACTGGGCATCGGGTCGAGCGTCCAGTTGCCAAAAGCCCCTCGGCTGTCGAGTCAGAGCGCATGGGAACACGCATCCTGGTGGCCGACGACAATTCCGTGAATCGGCAAGTGGCGTTGGCTCTTCTGAAGAAAATCGGCCTGGGTGCCGACGCCGTGGCGAACGGGCTCGAGGTCATCGAGGCCCTGGATGCAGCGGAATACGACCTGATCCTGATGGACATGCAGATGCCCGAGATGGATGGTCTGGAAGCTACGCGGAAGATCCGCAGTTCGAATCTGGAGTGCCGGGATCTGCCGATCATCGCGTTGACTGCTGCGGCCATGGAGAGCGACCGCGACCTGTGCCTGGAAGCGGGGATGAACGACTTCCTCACCAAACCCATCAAGCCGGGATTGCTGGCAGAGTTGCTCGAGGAGTGGTTGCCAAAAAGGAACGAAACGGGAGACATGCCCGGCGAATGAGCCGCTCCGGATTCTCCCACTTCAGTGGTGCACTCTTCGCGCGACGAGGATTTCTTGGATTTCGAAAGGAGCCGAAGTCACGTCTGGGTTTCGCGCATCAGCAGGCCGAGAAGCAGGGCTGCCGCGCACGCCGTGATCGCGCCGAACCAGAAAGGGGCGGCTGGACCATGGCCGGGCCAGGAGCCGACGCCGCTCCACAGCACGCCGGCAATGACCGACGCGGGAAGATCGAGCACGCCGATTACGGCCGCGTGCAATCCGTAGGCGGTTCCCCTGAGTCGAGGGTCGACCAGATCGGCGATGAAGGCTTTCAGAGTTCCGTAGCTGAGCCCGTAGTAGAGCCCGTAGGCGAGATACAAGCTCCAGATGTGCCACCCGGCTTCTGCCACGGCGAGGCCTGCGTAGACAACGGCGTAGAGCAGCCAGCCGGCGATGATGACCCGGCGGCGTCCGATCCGATCGGACAGACTGCCCGCGGGCAGGCTCGTCACGGTATAGACGAGATTGAAGCTCAGCAGCATGGCCAGGATGCCGAGCACGCTGATTCCCCGCTCGGAAGCGCGCAGGATCAGAAAAGCATCCGACGAGTTGCCGATGTCGAAAACCGCGACGATGCCCATGAAGATCAGGAAGCGCGAGCCCAGGTCGCGGATTCCCGGGCGACGGTCGCCGTCACTGGGCTGCACTACCCGGGGCCGTTCTCGCACACCCACGGCCAGCACGAGCACGGCGAGGGCCGCGGGTAGCAAGCTCAAAAGCACGATCGCCCGGAACGTGTCTTCCACCAGGTAGGTCCCGCCGCGCTGGACCGCCCAGACTGCGAGCATCGCGACACCCAGGCCGACCACGGCCCCGCCGGTGTCGGCGGCGCGGTGAAGCCCGAAGGCGCGCCCGCGTTGTTCCTCCGAAATGCTATCGGCGATGAGCGCGTCGCGAGGCGCGGTGCGGATTCCCTTGCCGATGCGCTCCGCCCAACGAACCCCGGCCACCGCCTCCCAGGTGCCTGCGAACCAGTAGAACGGTTTGACCAGGGTCGAGATGCCGTAACCGGCCACGGCCAACCATTTGCGCTGGCTCAGCCTGTCGGAAACCCATCCCGTCGCGAGCTTGAGCAGACTCGCGGTCGAGGCCGCAACGCCTTCGATCACGCCGATGACGCTGGCCTTCAAGCCGAGCACATTGGCCAGGAACAAGGGAAGCAGATTCAGGACCATCTCGCTGGAGACGTCGGTCAGAAAGCTGGTGATGCTCGCGGCCCAGACGTTGCGCGGCAGTGGCTCCCGTCTGGATTTTCCGGTGGACACGGAGGGCATCGTGGCGGTCTTCGCGCTGCCGCGCCAGGGGAAGCCCCACGGAAACCGCGATCGTCACCGGATTTTGATCATCCGCGAATGCGTTCGCTCTTCGGATCGTACAGGGGGCGCAGACTGGCGCGAGCGGCGTGGCGCTGGTTGGCGATCTCGATCTCCCAGTGGCTTTCGCGAATGGCCGCCGCCGAATCGTGCGGGCTCCAGGACACGTAGCCGAGTCCGCATGCGCGGCCGACGCTGTGACCAAATGCACCTGAGGTCGTGCGGCCGACGAGCACACCGTCGCGCCACACGGGTTCGTCGTGGAGCAGCAGGGGGGCGGGATCTTCCAGCACAAAAACGACCAGGCGTCGCTCGAGGCCTCGCTCGCGCTGCCGCGAAAGGCTTTCGCGTCCGATGAATCCGCCCGGCTTGTCGAAGGCGATTGCGAAGCCGAGTCCGGCTTCGAGAGGAGTGTCGTCGGGCGTCACATCGTGACCCCAGTGGCGATAGGCCTTTTCCATGCGCAGCGAGTCGAGTGCGTGGTAACCGGCGTCGACCACACCGAGCCCTTCCCCGGCGCCGCGCAGTGCTCGATACAAAGCGAGCGCGTCTGGCGGGGCTACGTAGAGTTCCCAACCGAGTTCGCCCACGTAGGTGATGCGCGTAGCTCGTACGGGAAGGCCCGCCACTTCGATCTGGCGTGAGGCTCGGAAGGGGAACGCACCATTCGAAAGGTCCGTCTCCGTCAAGGAGGCCAGCAGCGCGCGTGCCGAAGGACCCATGACACCGAGCACGGCCAGCGACTGGCTCACGTCTGCGAGTTCTACTCGCGAGTCGTCGGCGATGTTGCGCCGAAGCCAGTCGAGGTCGCGCACCTGGGTCGCGGCACCGCCCACGATCAGGTAGCGTTCTTCGGCGAGTCGGGTCACGGTGAGGTCGGCTTCGATGCCCCCGGCCGGGTTGAGCCATTGGGTGTAGACGGCGGTGCCCGGTTCGACATCGACCCGATTGGCGCAGATGCGTTCGAGTTCTCGACAGGCATCCGGGCCTTCTACGGACGTCTTTGCGAAAGAGGTCTGGTCGAACAGTCCGACCGCTTCGCGCACTCCCCGGTGCTCCGCGGCAGATCGCTCGAACCAGTTCTGACGACCGTAGGAGTATTCGTAGGTCGGCGCCGTCTCTCCCGGTGCGAACCAGTTCGGGCGTTCCCAGCCCGCGAGTTCGCCGAAGCAGGCACCGCGCGCTGCCAGTTCTTCGTGCAGTGGCGAGTGACGCTGATCGCGCGCCGTCTCGTACTGTCGGAATGGCCAGTGCATCGCATACAGCAAACCCAACGTCTCGACGGTGCGCGCTTCCAGATAGTCGGGTGCGGCCTGGTACGGAAACACGCGGCGGATGTCGACGTCCCACAAGTCCATTGGGGGCCGGCCGTCGACGATCCAGTCGGCCAACACCTTGCCCGCGCCCCCGGCCGACTGGATCCCCACGGAGTTGAAACCCGCAGCCACGAAACAGCCGCGCAGTTCGGGCGCTTCGCCCAGCAGGTAGCGATCGTCGGGAGTGAAGCTCTCCGGGCCGTTGAAGAACAGGCGCATGCCCACGTCCTGAAGAGCGGGCACTCTGAGCGCAGCAGCTTCGAGTTCGGGCTCGAGGTGCTCCCAGTCGTCGGGCAGGCAGTCGAACGCAAAGCTGTCGGGAATTCCGTTCATGCCCCAGGGTTTGGCCACGGGTTCGAAGAAGCCGACCAGGAGCGCTCCACCGGCTTCGCGTTTGAAATAGGCGCAGCCGTCCGGGTCGCGCAGGGTGGGCAGGGCTTCTGGAAGCCCGGGGATCGGCTCAGTGATCACGTAGAAGTGTTCGGCTGCGTGCAGCGGTACGTTCACTCCGCACGATGCGCCCAGTTCGCGCGCCCACATTCCCGCAGCGTTGACGACCACGGGTGATTCGATGCTGCCGCGTTCGCTATGCACCCCTCGCACCCGTCCCCCCTCGTGCAGGAGTTTCGTAACGCGGGTGTTCTCGAAGATCTGCGCACCGCCCGCTCGCGCCCCCGCGGCCAGCGCGATAGTGGTGTCGACCGGTCCGGTGCTGGCGTCGCCCGGCACGAAGACTGCTCCTGCAAGATCGTCGGTGCGCGCGTGAGGCCAGCGCTCGGCCACCTGTTCGGGAGTGCAGACCTCGACCTCGACGTCGAAGCAGCGCGCCATCGAGGCCTGTCGGAGCAGTTCTTCAAGGCGCTCCGGGCCGGTCGCCACGGACAGAGAACCCGTGCGCGTGAAACCGGTCGCCTGACCTGTCTCTTCGGCGAGGTGCTCGTACAGTTCCGCTGAGTAGCGCGCCAATCGGGTCATATTGTGGGTCGCGCGCAGCTGCGCCACGAGACCGGCGGCGTGCCAGGTCGTTCCGCAGGTGAGCTTTCGCCGTTCCAGCAACACGACGTTGCGCAGTCCGCGTCGTGTCAGGTGATAGGCGATGCTACAGCCGACGATTCCGCCGCCCACGATGACTGCACCAGCTCGCGCGGGCAAGTCCTTGGCTGCGTTCGCGGGAATCACGATGGTCGCTTCTGCTCGATCTCCGCTCGCACCTACGACGAGACCTCTTCGAATACCTCACCGAGCCCGGGAAGGAAATACGGTCCGCCGGGGCTCACTGAACCGTCCAGAAAACGGACCGAGGTTTCCAGCGTCAGCTCGTTGCGTCGCAGGACGGCGGTTCGGCACGCTTCGAAGTCGGGCCCGTTGCCGCCCAATCGGGCCATGTCGCGTGTCGCACTCCAGTGCTCGAGGCTGGCGTAGCGGGTCAGGAGATAGATTTCCTCGAAGTCCTCCGGCTCGTTTTCACCCGGCGGGGCCACGACGCGCCACATTCCGACGATGCGCGCTCCGAGCTTCTCGAAGAACGGCCAGATGGCCGCTTCGCTGATGTGCCGGAACTCCTCGTAACAGCCCTTCTGCGCCTTCCAGTAGCGGAGCGCGGCGATCTCGGGGCCCGGCTGGGCCACCTGGTTGCGTACGGGACGCTTCGCATCCTGCTCCCGCACCGCGTCTTGCGTGAGTCCGCCCACGATTCCCTTGCCGTTGCCCACGATCGGATCCTCCGGTCCTGGCGACGCGGGCCACCCCCGCGACACGCCAGCTACCGTATCATGGCCGCTCGCAATGACCTCGGAGGATCTCGAGTGTTCGCTCTGAAGAAATTTCTGCACAGCCTGGCGATCGCGTTTCTCGGCATCTTTTCGAAACTGATGCCGGACAAGGTTCCGGTGACTTTCATCGGTCCCAATGCTTCTCACGAACTCTGTGAGTCGATTGCCCACATCTGTTCGGGCAAGGTCATGGTCGTCACCGACGCCGGTCTGGTCGAGATCGGGCTGATCGCTCGCATCACCGAGTCGCTGGAGGCGGCGGGCCTCGGCTGGTCGATCTATTCCGGAGTCGAACCCGACCCGAGTTCCGCGCAGGTCGAGGCCGGTCTTGCGCAGCTGCAACGCGACAACTGCCAGGCGGTTCTCGCGGTGGGGGGCGGCTCGCCCATGGACGCGGCCAAGGCGATTGCGGCGCTGGCGAGCAATCCCGGACCGCTGGCGAAACTCGAAGGCATGATGAAGGTCAAACGCGCCCCGCTGCCGCTGTTTGCCATACCCACGACGGCCGGTACCGGTTCCGAAGTGACGCTCGTGGCGGTGATCTCCGATCCCGAAACGCATACCAAGAAGTTCTTCATGGACGGCAAGCTGATTCCTCTGATGACGGCGCTCGATCCGAGTTTGATGACGGGCTTGCCCGCAGCCATCACCGCGGCCACCGGCATGGATGCGCTGACCCACGCCGTCGAATCCTTCCTGTCGCGAACAGCCACGCCCACGACCGAGGAATACTCGAGAATCAGTGTCCGCCTGGTCTTCGACCACCTGCCCACGGCCTGCTCCGACGGTAGCAATACAGAAGCTCGCAAGGCCATGGCTCTGGCGTCCTACTACGGCGGGCTCGCGTTTACGCGCGCCAGCGTCGGCTACGTTCACGCCATCGCCCATACCTTCGGCGCCTACTATCGAACCCCGCACGGGCTGGCCAATACCATTGCGTTGCCGCACGTGCTGGAATTCTCCAAGGGTCCGGCGGAGAAGCGCCTGGCGCAGTTGGGGGAGCTGATTGGTTGCGAAGGAGTATCGGACGGTGAGAAGGCCCAGAAGTTTATCGGCGCGGTGAAGGGATTGATGGCGAAGATCGACATCAATCCCAAGCTCGACGCGCTGATCGATTCCGATGTAGCGGCTATCTCCGCCCAGGCCCTCGGCGAGGCGCATCTCACCTACCCGGTTCCCAGGTATATGAGCCAGACGGAGTGCGAACACCTGCTCAGGCGGATGATCGTGTGAGGCCTTCGGCGGGAGATAGGAGCGTGAAATGATCGAAGACACCTTGAAACGATGGCACCAGATGGTGAAAAAGCTGGATTCCGACGGCCTGGACGAGGTTCTGGCTGACGAGGCCGTTTTTCATTCGCCCGTCGTACACTCGCCCCAGGAAGGCAAAGAACTGACGAAACTCTATCTGGCGGCCGCGATCGGGGTGCTCGGGGCCAGCGATTTTCACTATGTCCGAGAGGTAGTTGGGGATCGCGATGCCGTTCTGGAGTTCACGGCTGAACTCGACGGAATCCACATCAACGGCGTCGATATGATTCGCATCGATGAAAACGGGAAAATCATCGACTTCAAGGTGATGATTCGGCCGCTCAAGGCCGTCAATCTCCTGCACACCTTGATGGCCGCGATGCTGAAAGGCTCGAAGCCCGCTTGAGACGCGGGGTTCTTCGAGAGGCCACCGACCGGTATTGAAACCCGGGCCAAATTGCGGTCGAATACCCCATCCAAAGAAGGAGCTGGAATGACTGAGACCAAGAAGGGAAGCGCGAACTCGCGGGTGCGCACTGCGCTCGCGGGCGTGCTTGCGCTGGGAATCGGCGGCTTGATGGCCGGTACGGCAGATGCCGCGCCGGAATGGGCCAAAGAACTGAGCGAGATCGAGAAATGTGGCGGCGTGGCCAAGGCGGGCAAGAACGATTGCGGTGCCGGGAATCACAAATGCTCCGGAATGGCCGAGACCGACAATCTGCCCGATGAGTGGGTCTATACACCGGTCGGCGTCTGCGAAAAGATCGGCGGCAAGGTTCTGAAGCTGAAGAAGCTGTAGATCCCGGACTGTTGCAATGAATTTCGCCACGGAAACCATCCGCGGTGCGGGTCTCGGATTGAGGCAGCAGCACGTGCGCGAGATTCTGGAAACGCGTCCCCCGGTGCCCTGGTTTGAGGTCCTCGCGGACAACTACATGGGCATCGGGGGGCTTCCCGTCGAGAAACTGCTCAGCATTCGAGCCGAGTACCCCGTCGTGTTTCACGGCGTCGGCATGAACCTGGGCTCCACGGATCCGTTGGACGAAGACTATCTGGATCAGTTGCTCGAACTGCGCGAGCGCGTCCAGCCGGCCTGGGTCTCCGACCATCTGTGCTGGACGGCCGTTCGCGGCCAGCATCACCACGATCTCTTGCCGCTTCCCTTCACCGAAGAGGTCGTGGCGCACCTGTGTGAGCGCATCTCGCGCGTCCAGGATCGCCTGGGTGAGCGCATCCTGATCGAGAACGCATCGGCCTATGTCGGCTTTCGCGAGTGCGAGTGCAGCGAGTGGGAGTTCGTGCGCCAGGTGGCCGAGCGCGCCGACTGCCACATCCTGCTCGACGTCAACAATATCTACGTGAACTCGTACAACTTCGGCTTCGATCCCCAGACCTATCTGGAAGCCATTCCGGTCGATCGCGTGAAGCAGGTCCATCTGGCCGGTTTCACCGATGAGCGCACTCATCTGATCGATACACACGGAGCCGATGTGGCGGGAGACGTCTGGCGCTTGTACCGCGCCAGCCTCAAGTTGCTGGGACCCGTTCCGACCTGCATCGAGCGAGACAACGATATTCCGTCGTTCCCCGAACTCTTCGCCGAGGCGAAGCTCGCCGATGAATGCATGCGCGAAGAGACTGGAGGAGTTGCGTGAGCCTCGCCGATCTTCAAAGGGAATTCAGCCGCTTCCTCTACACTCGCAATCCATCGGATGAGCAATTCACCTCCTTGCTCGAGCGACTCGACGCCAGCGGACCGGTCCTGCCCGAGATCGGGCTCGGGGTCTATCGCAATAATCTTCTGGTCAGCGTCGTATTCGAGTTGCGCAGTACTTTCTCGCGGACTCGAGACTGGCTGGGCAAATCCCGTTTCGACGTGATTGCACGGGCCTATCTCTACGATCGCAGGGCTTCCGGACGGGGTCTGGGAGAAGTTGGAGAAGCATTCGCGCACTTCCTGAGAGTCCATGAGGCGCAGGAGGCCGCGGATCTCGCGGACCTCGAATGGGCCAGGGAAAAAGCGTTCTTCGCTGAGGCCGACGAACCTCTATCCGAGCAACAGATCCTCTCTTATCTCGAAGCTCCGCCCGAGCAGGTCCGGCTGCGGCTGCGGACTTCGTTCACATTGCTCACGCCTAACTATCCCGTGCATCGAGAGCAGTGCAATGGTCCGGAAGCCGGGCTGCGCATTGCGGTCTGGCGGGATCGGGGACGCCACCGCGCGGACGAGGTCGAACTCGAACTCTGGCCTGTCCTGAAAGCGATCGCCGCGGGCGACAACCTTGCCGCGATTGCCGGGCTTCCGGAGATTGTCGCCGCTCCCGGGCGCCTTCAGGAGTGCCTCGGTCTGCTGATCATGCGCCAGTGGTTGCGCGCATGAACGAGGAGTTCCTGGCGAAATGGCATCCGTTGGTTGAAGGTCGGGATCTCGCCGCCCTCGAGCGGATTCTCGCGCAAGACGTGACGATGGGTGCGCCGCCCTACTGGGACAAGCTGAGGGGACGCGCGATCGTCCACCATCTGCTGGGTCTGATCATCCACACGATCGAAGACTTCACCTACCACCGCGAATGGCACGACGACTCGCGGGGCAAAAGCGAAATCGCGCTCGAATTCCACGGGCATGTCGGCGAGACGAATCTCCAGGGCATCGATCTCATCACTTTGAACGAGCGCGGTGAGCTGCAGAACCTGGACGTGATGATCCGCCCCATGAACGCTCTTTCCGCTCTCCGCGACATCATCGCCCCAAAGATGGTGCAGTTCCTCAGCGAGAATCCCCAGGGCCAGCCCTGATCTGTCTTACCGCCTCGGCGAAAACCGCCTTTGGCTCGCGCCAGAGCACGCGCTTCGCGGTCGTACTCGACCGCACTCATCCTCACTTGGGTGAAACCCAAGCTCCGGTGAGCACGGCCTGTGCGCGACCCCGAATCACGCACTCTGACGCGTTTTCTCGCGACGCGGTAGGACAGATCAGGGCTAGTTCGCATTTCTCAAGCTCGCATCATCTTCCGGGCCAGCAATCCGGGCGCAAGGCGTCCCAGCCACTCGGCCTGACGCGCGCGACCTATGAGGATTCTGTCCCGGTCGGCCTCCAGGCCCGCGACGGCAGCCCGGGCCACCTGACTCGGCGAGAGTTTCTTTCCCTCGTCTCTTCCCCTCGTCATCTCCGTGTCGACTAACGGCGGAACGAGTTCGATCATGCGTATACCGCGTGGCGCAAGCTGGTAGCGCAGGCTGCACGTGAGGCTGTGCAGGGCGGCCTTGGTGGCGCAGTAGATTGGAGCGTTGGCCTTGGGGCTGCGCGCGAGGATGGAGGTGGTGTTGACAACCGCAGGCTCTTCGCCGCGAAGCAAGTGAGGGAGCGCCAGGTAGATCAACTGGGCGGGCCCGGTGAAGTTCACCGAGATCTCGCGGCGCAAGCGCTCGAAGGCTTCGGGTTCGGCATAGGTCTCGCTGAACGTTTCCGCACCTTCGGTAAAATCGAGCGACTGTTGAAGGCCGGCGTTGTTCACCAGCAGGTCGAGGCCGCCGAGTTCACAGACCGCGTTTTCCAGCAGGGCAGGGAGTCCGCCTGCATGGCCTATGTCGCAAACGGCCCCCAGGGCCCCGGGTAGTCTTTCCAAGGCACGATCGAGCCGAGCCGGATCGCGACCGCAGAGGAAGACCCGGGCGCCGTGCTCGAGCAACGCCCGCGCGAGCGCCCATCCGATTCCCGTCGTTCCTCCCGTGACCAGAATTCTCTTGTCGGCAATTCGCATTTTCCTGCCTCCGGTAGCCAATACGGAGCCCGATCTTCCCGGAATTCCCCTTCGGTGCCTTGCATCCTCGCGCCAGTCGTTTGTGCCAGGCTGCCGGCGTTGCCGCTCGCGGCCCCCTCCGGCTATCCTGGGGATGTCCGGTGTCCAAATTCGTCCATGCTTTTATTGCATCGGCTCCGGCCGAGTGGCTTCGCCAGAACGGCGGGCTCCCCGATGCTGTATCCGCAGAAGCCCTGGCCAGCCCCGTCGGGGTGCCGATTGAACATCAGCGCTTGATGCTGCGCGAGGTGGTACAGCGCGGTGGAGAGCAAGCCCTGTTCGCCTTGCCTGCCGTGTTTCCCGACACAACCGACCAGCCCCTGCTCTTTGTGATGCTCAACTCGCGCGACGTCGATGACTTCATCGACAAGGAGCAGCGGTTCGGTCGTTTCATCCACTCTGACCACGGGGTGCGCGTGCTGCAGCGCGCTGAACGGATGATCGAACTCCAGCATTTCGCCCGGAGCGGTGCACCCCTACGCGAGGAGAGCCTGCTGGTGCTGGCCATCCACCTGCAGATGTTTCAACTGCTCGGCTGTAGAGGTCTCACCGCCTGCCTTCCCGGCAGTCAGGAGCCCGAGAAGCTCGTCTACAGCGAGGATGCGGTTGCGCAGCAATTTCCCGCGGGGGACAGCGGGCGCTGGCGCATGGAGTACCGGGAATTTCACGCTCGTCGGGAGCCGATGAAGGGTCTCGACGAGCTGCTGGTTCGCAGCTCTGCACCGACCAACCTCGAAGCCGGAGTCGATGCGTCGGTTCGCGTCGAACGCGTCGTGCGTACGGATCTCGCTCATCGCTGGACCGTGGCCGAAGTGGCCCGGCTTCTTTTCACATCCACGCGCACGCTTCAGCGCGAGCTTTCGGCCTCGGGTACGTCGTTTTCCAGGTTGCTGGATGCACTGCGCATCGAGGTCGCCAGCGAACTACTGGCCGACCCCGCGCGCAGCGTCACGGAAGTGGGTTACATCTGCGGCTTTTCCGATAGTGCCCACTTCAGTCGACGCTTCAAGGCGAACAAGGGCGCAGCTCCGCAGGTATGGCGGGCTACCCAGCGCTCATAGGTGGGTCACGGCGAGCAGGCCCATGAGACCGATGGTCGCCCATGTCCAACCGCGCGAATCGAGGCGGATCTGGTTAGGCGATTCCGAGCGTGCGCGGAGTAGAAATAGCGACGCGATGAGCAGCAGCCAGACTGCCCAGAAGTCATGCATGACTACATTCAAAGGACCGAGGGACGAAAACACACCGCCGAACTGTTCCAGGCTGTAGATTCCGATTGCAACACCGATGCCGATGCCGATCGGTCCCAGTCGCGGATCGAAAGTCTCTCCGCGCAACAACAAACTACCGATCCCTACGGTCCACAGTGCGTGTAACACGAACGCGAGGTTCTCCCCCAGCGCCACACCCGCGTAGTGGTGCAAGGCTTCAAAGACGACGACGGCTGCATCGCGTCGCGCCTGGCTTGCGGCTGGATCTGCCGCCGCGTCTGCCAGAACGGGCACGACGAAACACCAGCGGATGAACCCCAGCGCCTGGCACAGACCGGCCAGTACGCCGGCCGAGCAGGTGACCAGGGACAGCGTTGGATTCTCCTTCCTGAACACCTCGTGCAAGAGCAGGGAGAAGGCGGCAAAGCTGAGCCCCGTCAGCGTGAATACGTAGTAGACCGGCACGATCAACGACCGTCCCGCGCGAAAGCGTTCGAGGATTTCCCCCGCCGGAAGTCGCAACACCTCCGGGAAGCCAAAAGCAGGGGCCAGCGCCGAGAACGCACCAAAGAGCAGCACCACGTGCCCGATCAGGAGACAAGCGCCGATGCGCAGCGTGGTCGGAGACGTCGGTCGGGAAGGCACGGTCATTTCCTCCTGTCGTGAAAGGCTCTCGCTCGCTCGTTTCCGTTCTCTCCCTGTAATCATGGCGCTGCGCGAGCCTCGTCACCTGTACATGCGCGCCAGCTCGTTGCAGGGTCGCGCCAAGCCGGGCAATTCCATGCGTATTTCGGTGATCGTGAACGCTTGGATCGGTGATCGTGAACGCTCGAGCGGCTTTGGACATTCAGGCTGGCTGGGTCTTCCTCCTTCTGGACTCGCCTTCTAGCACGATTCGGTGAGCATTGTGCAGGAGTCGGTCACAGATCGCGTCGGCGACGGTGGGATCGCCGATCTGGTCATGCCATTTTTCGACAGGGAGCTGGCTGCAGAGCACGGTCGAGCGCTGTTCGTAGCGGTCCTCCATGATTTCGAGCAGCTCGCGTCGTTCTCGATCGCCGACGGCGACCAGCCCCCAGTCGTCGATGACGAGCACGTCCATGCGGGCAATACGGGTCAACAGCCTGGGGTAGGTGCCGTCGGCCCGGGCGAGCGTGATCTCGTCCATCAGCCGGGGCGCGCGGCGGTAGAGCGCGCGGTAGCCCTTGCGGCAGGCTTGTTGTGCCAGGGCGCAGGCCACGTAGGTCTTGCCGACGCCGGTGGGGCCGGTGATCGCGATGTTGTGATGCGCGTCGATCCAGGTGCAGGTCGCAAGCTCTCGCAGCTGCTTGCGAGTCAGGGCCTTGCGCGGCTCGGTGTCT
>JAAELY010000045.1 GCA_024226335.1 bacterium | reverse complement strand
GGCTGCGAAGCGTGATGCATCCGCCTGCGCTGCGTCGCGCGACCCTCTGCAGATCTACGGATCTGCGATCGGATCACGCTTCTTGCTCAGGCGGCGACTCCCGCTTCTCGCTCGATTCCTCCCTGTGCAGAGATTCCCTAGTAGACGATCACGCCGCGCGCGTTCACGCCCTTTTCCATGTCCTCGAAGGCCTGCGGTCCCTCGTCGATCGAATAGGTATTGGTCACCATATCGTCGAGGTTCAGCTTTCCGTTCTTGTACAGGTCCAGGAGCATCGGAAAGTCGCGGTGCGGATGCGCGTCTCCGTACATGCTGCCCTTTACCGTCTTGCCCGACATCGAGAGCATCAGCGCGTTGAACGGTACCTGATCGGTGAGCTTGCCAACGCCGACGATGACGGCCGTACCCCCACGCCGCGCCGCCTCATTGGTCTGGACCATCAGTTGCGGAACACCCACCGCCTCGAATGCGAAGTCCACACCGATGCCGTCGGTCATCTCGCGGATCGCCCCAAGAGCGTCACCCGTGCCATTGACGGTGTCGGTCGCACCGAACTTGCGCGCCATCTCCAGCTTATTGTCGGCCAGATCGACGGCAATGATCTTACGGGCACCCGCGAGTCGCGCACCCTGGATGATCGACAGGCCGATTCCTCCGCAGCCGAACACGGCGACGGTCGAACCCGGTGTGACCTTCGCGGTGTTGATTGCAGCCCCCACACCCGTCATCACACCACAGCCGACGAGTGCAGCCTTGTCGAAGGGAACGTTCTTGTCGATCTTGACGACGGCCGTCGCCGGCACGATCGCTTCCTCGGCCATACAGCCGAGGAACTGCATTACGGCCAGGTCCTCATCGCCCTTGTGAACGCGCGCGGTTCCGTCGAGCATGCGACCGGTCGGCGCACCTGCTGCGCACAGGAACGGCTGGTCGCGCTGGCAGTAGAAGCAGGTTCCGCACAGGGGAATGAAACTGAGTACGACGTGGTCGCCGACTTCGACGTTGCTCACGCCTTCGCCCAGTTCCGCGACCACACCCGCGCCCTCGTGGCCCAGCACGATCGGCCGCGGCAGAGGCAGGGTTCCGTTGATCACCGAGAGATCGGAATGGCAGACACCGGTGGCCCCCATCTTGATCCGGACTTCGCCAGCTTTGGGCGGGTCGATCGTAACCTCTTCGACGCTGTACTGATTGAGATCTCGGGTAATCAAGGCCTTCATGGGTGTCTCCTCAGAGTAGACTCGCGTTCAGTCGAGTCGTTCTTATAAAGGCAACCGAGGGTGCGATACAAGTCGCACCGCCGGACCCGTCGCGCCCGAGCGACTCGAGGACCCGTGCCGGGGCCAGAAGTCCGGTGCTTCGAAACTCCACAATGCTACGCGAGAAACGGGTCCTGGGGCCGGAAACCGCCTCTCAGAGGGCATTGAAGCCCGCTGGAGAGGATTGGTGGGCCGGGACCGAGGCTTCTTGCGTCGTCTGCTAGGAGCTGCGACGCAGCGGGGCGGGTTTTCCGAACAACCAGCCCTGCCCGAACTGGATGCCGAGTTCGCCGAGGGTCTGCAGCTCTTCGAGCGTATCGAGACCCTCGCCGATGATCTTGGCGTTCGTGTCGTCGGCGATCCGCTGGAACGCGCGCACCATGTTCTGACGAGCGGGATCCTCGTTGATCCCCTTCACGAATGCGCGATCGACCTTGATGAACTCGGGAGAGAGCTCCAGCACGGCTTCGAGCGAAGCGTATCCAGCTCCGGTGTCGTCGAGAGCGAACTGAAAGCCGAGCCGTCCGTAGGCATCGCGAGCTTCTCGGAAGATCTCGTAGTTCTCGATCGACTCCTGCTCCGAGATCTCGAAGACGACGTCACTGGGACTGAGCCCACATTCATCGAGCGTGCGTGTGAGCGCGTCCGGCTGGAACGACGGATCGTGGATCGACGTTGGCCTGATGTTCATGAATAGCTTCACGCCGTCGGGAAAATCGATCGCGCCTTCGAGCGCTTTGTGCCTGCACAGGCAATCGAGTTCGAACAGCAGGTTCTCCTGCGCCGCCATCCCGAAAAGTTCAGCGGCTCCGGAAAAGGAACTGCCTTCTTCTCCGCGTGCCAGCGCTTCGTAACCGAACACGGTCAGACCCTTGGCATCGACGATCGGCTCGTAGACCGAGCGCACTCGTCCAGAAACGAGCACGTCCATGAACTCGAAGCTCCGCTCCCTCATGTCGATGCTTCGGTTCAGCGCGGCGTCTTGACGACCGGAGTCGATCGCCGCGCGGATCTGCGTGACGGCTCCTATGCGGGGATTGCGCATGACGTAGGCTCGGCCAATCCACAGTGATGGCAGCTTCCGCAGATAGGGGTAGACGATGCGCTGGCCCTGGCGGGCGAGTCGCTCGCCGAGCTGATGCGAAAGACGCGGCAGCTCGTCGCGATAGAAATCGATGTCATTCGTCGGTCTGACGATGGATACGAAGAGCTCGCTGCGCCCGAGTTCACCCACAGAGACCATCTGGGCGCCGTCGCAGAGTTCGCCACAGATCTTGTCCACGGCGGCCGCAAGTGACGCCAGAGCACAGGCATGAGCCTCATGGCCACTTCGGCTTTCGATCTCTTCCAGCGGTGACGCGTCCAGGACCAACAAGCCCAGGGCGGTCTGCGCACCGAAGCGATCCGCCAGTTCGTCCAGGGTGTCGCCCAGGGGCGATAGTGATCCCTGTTTTTCGGTGCTTTCACTCATACCGTATCTGCACAGATCGAATGCATCTCTCGGCATCGGCAACCTCGAGGCCTTCGTTGAGGCAAGAGTGAAAGCGCGGGTTTACGGGCGGAAAAAAATCACGCACTCCTCCCGTTTCGAGCCGGGTGACTCGATGCTATCTGCTTTCTGCGCATGCAACGCGTCATCCTGTTTCTATGCATCGCATTCCTGGCCGCTCCCGCGGGTGCGGATCCGGTTCAGGTGTCTCCGGTCAACGGGCGGGAACTGGTACAGGTCCCGCAGGGAGAGGCCTACTCCGTCTGGCTGATCGGGCATTCCTACGGACCGTCGGTCTACCCCGTAGCGTCTCTGCTGCTGAACCTGGATCGCTTCAATCGCAGTGGCGCCCGAGCCCTTTTCCTTCTGGGCGACACGATGCAGATCCTGTCACCGGTTCACCGCAGCGCTTTCGCACGCATGACGGACGCTCTGCAGATCCCGGTCTACATCGCACCGGGCAATCACGACCTGCGCGAACCGGGAGTATTCGAGCGCGAGTACGGCCGGACCAGCTATCAGCTCAGGATCGGGTCAGATCTCTATGCGATCTTCGATCTGAATCTGAACTGGGAAGCGCTACCCCAGGATCGCCTCGATGAGTTCCTGCGAATCCTCGCCGAAGCTGAGCGTGATCCATCGATCCGCAACGTCGTGATCCTCACCCATCACCTGGTCTGGGCGATCGATGAGCCCCGACTCGAAATCGTGCGCAGTCGTGTGAACCGCCCCGCAGACTATCGCAGCGGCGTTTTCGCGCAGCATCTGCAACCGGCACTTGAATCTCTCGCGCAACACAAACCGGTCTACTGGATTTCGGGAGACAGGACCCATTTCCCTCCGCTGTACTGGAAAGTCCCAGAGCAAAACATCACTTACATCGCGACCGGGCTGCACGGTAGAGAAAACGACCTGGCCGTACGACTCGAATCGAGCGCGACGGGCGCAATCCGTTTCGAATTGGAGTCGCTGGCTGGACGCGAGTTGGATCCGATCGAACAGTACGGGCCCGACTATTGGACCGACTACTACGATGGAGTGCTTGGAGCCGCGTCCATCCGGAAGCCTCTCCCGATGTACTGGGTGCGCGGCTGGATGTTCGTCAGCAACCGCCGCTTCATCGCGGGCGCGGCTTTCGGCGCAGTCCTGTTGATCGTCGCATCGGGAGTTGCGCGAGTATTCAGGCGAAAGACTTGAACTGGACGAGTTCCAGGTCGGGAGTTTTCAAGCGGCCCCGGACTGATAGAGATCTCCCGAGAGAGACGCGGTTTCGCGAAACAGCGCCTCCAGGGACCTGACCGAACGGCTCAGATGCTCGGCGTCGGCACCGGGGTTGGCTAGCAGGTCGTCGATGCGGCGCCGAAAATCCGCGGGTTGATGATCGAATTCTTCAATCTCGTCGAGTGCCGTCTTTTGATCCGATTGATACACGCGATTGAGCGCAAAAAGCGCCTGGACCAGAAAGGCGGCACAGCGTGTGAGGCACCCGACTGAGTAGTACACGTCTGCGCGGGCCGCCGCCGGGCGAGCGAACGACTCGATCCCGAATTCGACGTCGCGCAATCTCTGCCTCACGATGCTCGCGCGTAGCGGTTCCGGATAATTCAGCACCCGCAGCTTGAGGCGAGCGATGCGTCCCAGCGGATCGTGGAGCACTCGACACGCGAGCAGGTCGGCCTGGTAGTTGACGCTGAGAAATCCGTACGGAGCTTGCTGCAGATAGTGATCCTCGAAGCGTCCGGCATCCGCTTCCTCAATTACACGTTCGAGTTGCTCCAGGTTGCGATAGAGCCAGTCGACCCTCTGTCCCGATACCGTCAGCCAGGCGCCCCCGTTCACCCAGGGGCCCCATTCGTAGAGTTCGGTCACTACGGGCCGGGGAGAATCGTGCCAGCGCGCCGCGAGACCGCGAATCATCTCGAGATCGGGTGCTTGCTCGTCGCTGTACAGGAGCCCGAGATCGATATCGGAATCCGTCCGGGCTCGGCCGCGCGCGAATGAACCCGCCAGAACGACTGCCTGGATCCCCGAAACCTCGGCCAGCGCACCGACCTGATCGCGAACCAACGCCGCCTGTTCCTGCGACATTCCAGAGAGCGGATCGCTCATTTGAACCCGCGCAGCTCGTCGAGCAGATGAACGGACGAGCGCGCGGCTTTGTAGAAATCATCTACGCACAGGCTTTCGTTCTCACCATGCGCGTTGCAGACCGGATCTTCGAGTCCGAGCAGGAGTGCCGGTGCACCACCCAGAACTTCCGCGAACGGACCGACGAAGGAGATCGAGCCACCACAACCGATCGAAATCGCAGGACGGCCATAGCCCGCTTCGAGAGCTCGGCGAGCAGCGTCGAATGCCGGACCGTTGGGCTCGGTGCGCCAGCCGCCACCCACCGCTTCGCGACTCAACTCCACACGCGCACCGGCCGGGGGATCGCGGTGTAGAAATTCGCATAGCAATCTCGTTGCACGCTCGGGATCCTGACCGGGTGCCAACCGCAGCCCGACCCTCGCTCGCGCGACGTCCATGAGCTGGCTGGCCGCAGCCGCCAGGGGCACACCTTCGATCGCCGTGAACGCGAGACTCGGTCGAAACCAGAG
Organism: bacterium; assembly: GCA_024226335.1. Taxonomy (NCBI): domain Bacteria; species bacterium. The sequence goes on along the minus strand of JAAELY010000045.1, from coordinate 15,942 downwards.
TCGCTCCCATATGTTCCGGTCGCTTTCGCCCGCGAGCGGGCCGAGCGTCAACAGACCCGCTTCTGCACGAAAGGCGAGTTCGTCGAATGGAAGGGCTTCCAGTTGTGCTCGGAGGTCTGGCGATGTCTCCGGCACGTCGTCGTAGATACCCGGAATCTGGATCACTCCCGCATCGTCAATGAGACGCGCCAGAAGCCGGACCATGGCGCTCGCTGTGTCGGTCGTGGGACCTCCCCACATTCCGCTGTGTACGGGGTGGTCGAGCGCGCGCACCGTTACGTCGACGATCACCAGACCTCGAAGACTCGTCGTAAGGGACGGCAGACCCGTTTCCAGGTTCGCGGTATCCGAGAGGATCAGGACATCGGCATCGAGACGCTCGCGCTGACCGAGCAGGAATTCTGCGAGGTGTGGCGAGCCGATCTCCTCTTCACCTTCGACCATCAGCTTCACGTTGACCGGGGGTCCGTCCGCCGCTTCGAACCAGGCGCGCAGCGCGGCCAGGTGCAGCATCAGACCCGCCTTGTCGTCGACGACACCGCGTCCGTACAGACGCCCGTCATCGCGCAGGGTCGGTTCGAAAGCTGGAGTCAACCAGCGTTCGGGTCGACCCGGGGGTTGCACGTCGTGGTGTGCGTAGATCAGGACGGTCGGGGCTCCAGCACCTGCGTGCAGCCAGTCTGCGATTGCATAGGGATGGGAGTCACCGACGCTCAGGACCTCGGCATTCTCCAGCCCTGCATCGCTGAGCAGGTCCGCAACCTGGGCCGCCGAGCGTTCGACTTCGCGTCGGTCGAAGCCAGCTGCCGATACGCCGGGAATGCGTGAGAGTTCACACAATCCCTCCAGGGTGCGCTCGAATCCGGACTCGAGCGCATCGAGTACTGCAGATCTCTCGTCTTTTCCCACGCCGCTTCCCTCGCCGGTTGTGACGAAGCTAGCAAAGCAGGGTTCGGAGCGGCCCGGTAGAATGGTTGCATGAGCTGGAAGCCAGAAGTCGAAGGAATCGAAGCACGACGAGAACTCGCCCGCAAACTCGGCGGAAGCGAGGCCGTCGATACCCAACATGCGAAGGGCCGCCTGACCGTGCGCGAGCGCATCGACGCACTGATCGACCCGGGCACACTGCGCGAACAGGGTCCGATCGCCGGACAGCCCGAAAAAGACGACGAGGGCCGACTGACCGGCTTTTCCGCGGCAAACTACGTACTGGGCCTGGCCAAGATCGAAGGGCGGCTATGTGCTGTCGGTGGGGAGGACTTCACACAGAAGGGCGGATCCCCCTCGCCCGCCGGCCTGCGTAAGTCGGTCTTCGCCGAGGAACTGGCGATCCGTTACCGAGTGCCTCTGGTGCGATTCCTCGAAGGCGGCGGAGGCAGCGTGCCGCGTGCGGGAAAATCCGGCGGCGGCGGACAAGGCGGCGGGGAGGGTCTGCACTCTTCGCCTCGTTTCATGTCGATCATGCGCGTGATGGCCGAGGTTCCTGTGGTATCAGCCGCCCTCGGACCGGTCGCCGGTCTGCCGGCTTCACGACTGGTGGCATCACACTTCTCGGTCATGACTCGCAAGACCGCGCAGATTCTCGTTGCGGGTCCCGCACTCGTTGCACGGGCGCGAAAAATCGAAATGACCAAAGAGGAACTCGGCGGAGCCAAGGTTCACGCGCGCAGCGGAGTGGTTGACAATCTGGCGGTCGACGAAGCCGATGCGTTCGCTCAGATCCGGCGCTTTCTCTCCTACTTGCCGACGAATGTGGAGCAACCCGCACCCGTCATCCCATGTGACGACGATCCGGGCCGGCGCGAGGAAGAACTGCTCTCCATCATTCCGCGTGACCGGCGCAAAGCTCACAAGATCCGTCACCTGATCGAAATGATCACCGATCGCGGCTCGTTTTTCGAAATGACGTCCGGCTTCGGTCGAGGCCTCGTCGCAGGTCTCGCCCGACTGAACGGACAGCCCGTCGGAATCATGGCAAACGACCCCTACTTCTACGCGGGAGCCATGAGTGCCGAAGGCGCCCAGAAGGTCACGCGTTTCGTCGACCTGTGCGACACCTTTCATCTGCCCATCGTCAGCCTTGTGGACGAGCCCGGGTTCATGATCGGACCAGATGCGGAGAAGCAGGCGACGATCCGCCACGGTACAGCGGCGTTGTTCTCGGTGATGCAATCGACAGTGCCCTGGGTCTCGGTGATTTTGCGCAAGGTCTTTGGTGTGGCGGGAGCGGCCCACTTCGGACCCGGCGGCCACATCCTGGCATGGCCCTCCGCGGAATCCGGTGCGCTACCTCTGGAGGGCGGCGTCGCCGTAGCCTTCCGTCGCGAGATTGAAGCCGCCGAAGATCCCGAAGCGAAGCGGCGCGAGATCGAGGAGCGCATCTCATCCCAGCGCGACCCCTACGCGCGCGCAGAGGGCTTCGGCGTCAACGATATGATCGATCCGCGCGACACGCGGGCGGCATTATGCGACTGGGTCGAGTGGATCCAGCCTCGACTCGCGGAGCACCTGGGCCCGCGCGCCTATACCGTCCGCCCCTGAGACTCGACGACGAGAGGAAGGGGTGGGCGCACGGTCGAGACGATCAACGCGGCGATGAAGGCCAGGAACGCCAGGACGCGCAGACCGGCCGGGTAACCTCCCAATTGCACCGACAACCAGCCCAGCGCAAGTGGGCCGAGCGAACTGATCACCTGCGTACACAGCTGTAGCGCACCAAACACCGTACCGAATGATGGTATGCCGAAGAGTTCGCTCGCCAGTAGTGACTGAAACATGAAGATATTGCCGATCGTGAAGCCCACGAACAGGCACGCCAGATAGACGGCGCGCCAGTCCGTGACGAAGCTGAGGACCAGGACTGCAACTCCTTGAACGCAGAAAAGGACGGCCGCGAGGCGGCGCTTTTCGAATTGGTCCGCGAAAAAGCCGACCGCCAGGCGGCCGATGATGCTTCCACCGGCCACCGTGCTCAGTGCGAGAGCAGCCGGGTTCGCTCCCAAGATAGGACGAAGATACGAGAGCGTGTGGATCAGAAAGCCGACCTGAGCAAATAGCATCATCCCGAACGCGATCGCGAGCCGTCGGAAGGCCGCAGTCGAAACGGCTTCTGCCAGAGTCCAGATACGCCTCTGGACTTCCATCGAGACCCGGGGATCAGAGTGGGCTAGCTCGAAAGCACCGTCGGGCTCCAATCCGAACTCCGCCGGATCCCAACGCAGGATGAATACCGTGACCGGCAGCGCCACGGCCACAATGACCAGCGCAAGCAGTGCAGTCGCGCTTTCCAGACCATTGTGCAGGATCAACCAGGTCGCCATCGGCACGACGACGATACCCCCGACTGAAACTCCCGTTTGCGAGACACTCATCGCGCGCGTCCGCAGCGAGACGAACCAGCGTGTGATGATCGCGTTGTTCGGAACCGAGGTGCACATGGCGAACCCGATCGCCATAAAGACGTAGAACGCGTACACCATCTGCAGGTTCTGCGCTCGACCGATGGCCGCGAGGCCCCCCGCCATCAGACACGATCCGGAGATGATCCAAAGCCTGGGCCCCCAGCGATCGATCGCCAGACCGATCAGACTGCCAGCGATTCCCGCAACCATGAAATACAGACTCGATGCAGCTGAAATCGATTCCCGTGTAAAACCTCGGGTTTCCACGAGACTGTCGAGCAGGACGGCCTGGCTGTAGAAGCCGACTCCCACGCAGACAAAGGAAACGAGTGCACTTCCAAAGACGATCAGCCACCCGTAGAAAACGCCGGGAAATAGACGGTGAACCGCGGGGAGCTTGCTGAGTGCAGAATCGGGAGGTGTTCGCATTCGCATCGGGAGTTCCGATAGCATACGCGAAGCTCACGGAGGTCTCGCATATGTCCGAACCGGTACTGCTTGTCGAGAAAACACCCGACGGGATTGCCACACTGACGATGAATCGGCCCAAAGCAATGAACGCGCTTTCCGGCGAATTGCGTGGGGCGCTTTCCCAGGCGTTTTCTGAACTGGAAGCCGATTCCCAGACTCGAGTCATCATCTTGACAGGTGCGGGACGCGCGTTCTGCGCGGGTCTCGATCTGAAAGAATTGGGGGCAAGCGACAACGCTCTCGCCAATCGCGCGTTCGAGGATGGAAACGTCGTCCGTGCGATCTCCAACTTCCGGGGACCCGTAATCGGCGCGATCAACGGAGCGTCCGTGACGGGCGGGTTCGAACTAGCGCTCGCCTGCGATGTACTGGTCGGCTCAACCACAGCGCGTTTTGCCGATACTCACGCTCGGGTCGGAATCCTGCCCGGTTGGGGCTTGAGTCAAAAGCTTTCGCGCGCCATTGGTATCTATCGCGCGAAGGAATTGTCGTTGACGGGCAATTACTTGAGCGCGGAGCAGGCCGCTGCCTGGGGAATTCTCGGCCGCGTCGTCGCTCCCGACGAGTTGCTTGCGACCTGCCAGAGCCTCGCCAGAGACATGCTCTCGTGCGTTCCGGAGGCACTCACAGGCTACAAGCGCCTGATCGATGAGGGATTCGCGAAGGACTTCGATGCGGGTATGAGAATCGAGTCCGAAATCTCCCGCGGAGCGAACAAGACGGTAGACGCTGAAGCTATTGAAGAGCGGCGAAAGGGCATCTTGAAACGGGGCCGCGAGCAGACCTCCTAGTGTCTCGGGCCAGAACCGGCAGGTCGCGGAATCTCAATCATGGAAGCCCAGAACGCCCGTCAGTCCCACTGGCTCGGATTCGTCTTCGCCCTTCTGGCCTATGGCAGCTGGGGCGTTCTCCCGCTCTACTGGAAGGCGCTAAGCCATCTTCCGGCAAGCGAAATCCTGGCACATCGCGTGGTCTGGGCGCTTGCGCTGATGGTCGCATCCCTGTCGCTGTCCGGAAGCTGGCCCGAAGTCGCAGCGGTGTTTCGCGACCCAGCCCAGCGATTGCGGGCACTTGCCACTGCATCGCTGATCGGGACGAATTGGATGTTGTTCATCTGGTCGGTAAATAACGATCAGATGGTGGCCGCAAGTCTCGGCTATTTCCTGACGCCGCTGATGAATGTGGTTCTGGGAACGGTGTTCTTGCGGGAGCGCCTTTCGCGGCCGCAGTTGTTTGCAGTCGTCCTCGCCGGTGCAGGTGTAGCCGTGCAGGTGCTCCGACTCGGTTCCCTGCCCTTGCTCGCGCTGGCTCTCGGCGGAAGCTTCGCGCTCTACGGTCTGCTCCGGAAGACCGCGCGGGTCGGCGCGCTGGCCGGGTTGTCGACGGAGGCACTGATCCTCGCACCCTTTGCACTGGGATATATCTTTTCAGTTGAGATTGCGGGCAATGGTGCTTTCGCAAACCTGGCGAGCGTCGGGTGGGTGACGATGGCCCTCTTGGTTGGCGCGGGCGCCGTAACTGCAGCCCCGCTTTTGTGGTTCGCTGGCGCAGCCCGCAGGCTACCGCTGACCACGGTCGGGTTGATCCAGTATCTGGCGCCGAGCATCACACTCGTGCTCGCGGTGCGGCTCTACGATGAGGATTTCACTGGGACCCACGCGCTGAGCTTCGGTCTCATCTGGGCGGGGCTGCTGGTCTTTTCGGGAGATATGCTGCGCAGTTCCTCGCCGGTCTCGACTTCGGCCGCATAGCGGGGTTGGCGGTCTGAATCGAGCCAACTCCGCCCCGGGCCGATCCCTGCTAGAGACGACTGGGCGAGCGGGCTTCGTCGACGAGGACCGTCAGTGCTGAAGCGTACATATTCGGCAGGGGAATATGGCCGTGCCCGGGGAGAATGCGAACCGTGCACTTCGACAGCTTCTGGGCGAACTCACGAAGAGCCTCGACGGGCACGATGTTGTTGCTGTCGCCGTGGAAGAGCCAGACGGGGGTGCGGATTTCGGATACGTCGAATTCCCAGGCCAGAATCGTCAGCCGGGTCTCCCAGACCGCTCCTTCGACGCCCGAGCGGAACGTCTCGTGAGAAGTGTCGAAAAAGGCCTCGACCATTTCGGGCTTGGCCATCACGTCGCGATCCTCGCTGGGGAGCATCTCTTCGAGCTGGTGAAGGAGAAGCTGTGGATTGTCGGCGGCGATTCGAGCCACACGGCGGTAGACCATGGCCAACGCCCAGGGTGCAAAGCGCGGCAGAATCGCGCCCATGAAGCGATTGGCAAGGCTCAGATTCGCTTGATTCATCCGGATGCCGCCGGGCACGAACGTGTTGAGGATGGCGGTATCGCGCACCTGATCGGGCATTCTGAGCGCGCACGCCAGTGCGTGGGGTCCTCCGCCGGAGATGGCCAGTTGCGAAAAGCCCCCGAGCGACAGGTGGTCCACCAATTGAGCGATGTCATCGGGCCAGTCGAGCAGTCTGCGCTTTGCCTTGAAGTCCGAAAGGCCCAGGCCGGGTCGATCCACGGAGATCAGGCGCACGCCCTTCTGCAAGGCCGGAACATGGGCCACCTGAGCGTCGAGTCGCGTGCTCGGTGCACCGTGGTAGTACAGAACCGGCAACCCGTCCGGGTCTCCGTATTCCGCGTATCCGAGCCGACGACCGTCCGTCAGACGGATGGTCCGGTCGACATACGATGAGTGCCGCTCGGTCAATTCCACTCCCAGGTGTGGGCGAACGCTCGACATGACGATACTGCCGCGCCCCGGTACCCCCAGGAATAGTGGCAGATTCCCTGCAAAAGAAGCGCACAAGAATGCGATCGATGTGCAACTCCGGCGGGAAGATAGCGTTTTACTCGGGAAACTCCGCCGGGAACGCATCCGCCGCCGGCAGTGCGGGACACCGGCCCCAATGGCGGAAGGGACAGAACGGGCCCTGGATCCGCGGCTCACGACCACGCAGACCGAACAGCCGCGCGGACCGGCCTTCTGGAATCGGAGGATCCAGGAACTCATCGCCTGAAGTTCCAGACCCGGCCAGCCGATTCCGGGGCTGATGCACGGCCCTACCCCCCCCGATAGCCTGCAGATTGAAGGTAGTTGTCCGGAGTGCGCCGCGCCGTTTCGCGCGACCATCTGGGACCACCACTTCCACTGCGCCTACTGTGGCTCCCTTCTCGTTTCAGCGCGCGAGCTGAATACCGAAGTCTTCATTGCCGGCGACAGACCCGATACACCGAGCGATGTGAGGGAGTTGCTCCTGTTCCGTGAAGTGCGCGACTTCAAGAGCAGCCTGGTCGGCCGGTTTCGCATCGAAGATGGCCTGGAAATCGAACCGCCCTGGGTCGAAGAGAAGGTGCGCGTCTTCGCTGAACAGCTGCGCCGCGAACTGGTCGTCGAGGAGGAAATCGACTTCTTCGCGCCCTACGAGATCCATGAACAGACCGTAGCCCAGGGGATTCTGGGCAGGCGGGGGAGAGCAAAGGAGAGCTTCGTACAGGGCTTCGACGTGGAGGACATCAAGAGGCTCTACGACGCGGGCGAATTCAATCTGCGCGACCGCGGATTGAAGATCCGTGGCATGCACATGCAGTTGATCTCCGACGCGCATCTCGCCTGCGCGGAAAACCGCTTTCTGACGGTCGTCGAGCAGCCTGAACCGAGTCTGGGTGAACGCCGCAATGCGTCCAAGGTGAGACCGCGCAACGGCATCAGCATCGTCACGATGATCGACAGCACAGTCCGCGAACGCAGATTCCGCGTGTACAAGCACATGACCTACGTCCGGACGCGACGGAGCGCCCACACACGCCACCTCCTGTTCGATCGGCAGTTCGACACGCTCGCCGGCGAGTTGCAGTCCGAAGAAGTCGAGGGATTTCGCTCGATTCCATCGGTGGCGACATCGTCTGTTCTGACGCGACCCGAGATTCGCGCGATTGCTTCGGAGTGCCCCAACTGCGGCTGGGATCTCGATCTTCCCGAGCGCGAACGAATCGTCTTCTGTCCGACCTGCGCGTTGGGGATCGCCGTCACGCCTACGGGGCTCGAGAGCATTTCCTATCGGGTAGGCACGTCGCCACCGGAGAGCGAGGCGGACTCGGTCTTGTACTGCCCCTTCTGGGCTTTCGATTTCTCGCTTCGCGTGGAAGAGGACACTTTCGAGCGTATCTGGGACTGGCTAGAACGGGTTTCACCGCAAGCCGTGGCCCGTCAGTTTCAACAGACCGACCCCGAGCGTTCGCAATTTCTGATCCCTGCGAGGAATCTCTACGGAAATGAACTGCTCGACGATATCTTCGCTCAACTGACCGGCTGGGCGAACTGGAGCCAGCCCGAACTCTCCTCCGACCGCCCGAATCCGGATTCGCGTGCGCACATGCTAGGTGTAGAACTCGATGCGAAGGAAGCCGCCGGACTGGCACGCTTCGCTCTCCTGGCCCTGCACGATGTTCAGAGCACGCGCAGGCTCAATGGCATGAACTTCCGCGCATTCATCGGCGACGCAGAGTTGCACCTCGGCCAGGCCACGCTGGTCTCACTTCCGCTCGAAATCCGCGAAAACGTCTGGTGCCCGAAGACGTGCGAACCCTCGGACCAGCCCGGGGCCTACCGTCGCATCGGCTCCACGCTCAAAGGGTTTTCCAGCACGCTTCTCACCGACGAGAGCATTGCGCCGCGCGAGACCAAGCACTTCTCCCTTTTCTAGCCGGAAAATCTCACCCGATTCCCTCCGGGCGCGAATGCTCCTCAAGACCGGCGAAAGGTGCGCCGAATACCCCCCTGACCCCTTTGGGCACCAACGACGTGCAAGTACAGCGCAACGCGGACGCAGAGGACGAGACGGAACCGATGAGCAAAATCCACGAGACCATTACGGACCAGCGGAACTTTCCGGAACGAATCATCCAGAGCATTCCCGGCTTTCGCGGCTACTTCGACCGCGAGAACCGACGCGAGGCGGACAGTCTCCTGCGGGATTTCGGCGTCACGCGCCTCGACTTCGCAATTTCTGAACTGCACAGCGCGACGAAGGCCGCCGCCCTCGAAGACATGTCGGGGATTCAGGAACTGGTGAACCAGGTAGAGAAGCTGCGCAACGAACTACGCCACTCCGATCGCGGCTACGCGGCCTTCTTTCAGGAAATCAAATGGGACGGCCAGGAAATGCTGGAACAGCTGTACGAGCAAGATCGATCGGTCGTCCAGGGCATTGAAACCGTCGAGACGATGATCTCCAGCGGTGAGTTCGGACTCTCCGCGTTGCGCTCCGAGGTGAAGACCTTGGGCCGGGCACTCGAAGATCGCGAAAACGCAATTCTCAGACTGGCAGCGGAGTAGAGCATGTCACAGTTCATCGAAGTCATCGAGAGTCTCGACACCACAGGCGACACGATCGTCCAGCGCGTTCCAGCGACGGGATCTGGCGACATCAAGATGGGTGCGCAGCTAATCGTACGCGAGAGTCAGGTCGCGATTTTCTTCCGCGATGGGCGCGCGCTCGACACGTTTGGCCCTGGACGCCATACGCTTTCGACTCTGAATATTCCGATCCTGACCAAGCTCCTCTCACTCCCCACGGGTTTCCGGAGTCCGTTCCGCGCGGAAGTCATCTTCGTCAACCTGAAGACGTTCGCCAACCAGAAGTGGGGTACCAGAGAGCCCATCCTGTTCCGCGACGAAGAACTGTCGATGGTACGCCTTCGTTCCTTCGGCATGTTCAGCTTCCGGATCACGAATGCGCAGGTCTTCGTCAATACGCTCGCCGGCACGGTCGGATCCGTATCTACCGACGCCGTATCGGACTTTTTCCGCAACTTCATCGTCACTCACGTGGCGGATTTCCTAGGTGAACACCTGCGCACCGTCCTGGACCTTGCGCGCTACTACAACGAATTGAGCGCCGGAATCAAAGCGCATCTGATGTCGGACTTCGAGAAGTACGGGGTGACCGTCGGCGACTTCAAGATCCACTCGATCTCCCCCCCGGATCACGTGCAGGAGATGATCGACAAACGCGGAGGCATGGCAGCCATTGGCAGCATGGACAACTTCATGCGCTACCAGGCGGGACACGCACTCGAAAAGGCCGCTGCGGGCGGGGGCATAGACGGCGAAGGCGGAAGCCTGGTCGGAGCGGGAATCGGCATCGGGGCGGGACTCGGTATGGGCGGTGGCATGGCCGGCGTCGTATCCCAGGCGCTGCGAGGTGGCGCAGTCAGTGAGCCCGCCCAGAGTTTGAGTTGCAGTGGATGTCACGGCTCGATGAGTGCTGACAACCACTTTTGTCCGCAGTGCGGGACCCGGGCCCCGGGCCTGATAGCCTGCGGATCCTGTCGGAGTTCGATCCCGGCATCCGCGCACTTCTGCCCGACGTGCGGCGCGCAACAGGGCGGCGAAAGCTGCTCGAACTGCGATGCGGATCTCGTGCCCGGAGCGAATTTCTGCGGTGAGTGCGGCCACAACCTGGGCGATTAGCCGCCTTCCGTCGGCAGACGGATCAGGACCTCTTCGCCTGTGTGCTTCGATTCAAATGCGAGTTCGAGCAGGCATTCGCCCACGAACTCGGGTGTATTGAAGGCACCGGTTCGCTTCATTTCGCGGAAACGCTCGACTTCGGGAAACTGATCCCGGTCACAGCCGCGGATCAACTCCTGCATCGCGGTGTCGATCACGCCTGGAGCGACGGAATAGGCGCGCAGACCCCGCTCTGCCTCTTCGACTGCAATGCACTCGGTCATGCGATCGACAGCCGCCTTGGACGCGCAGTACGCCGACCAACCCGCGTAGCGCTTGCGTCCGGCCCCCGACGAGAGATTGATGAGAACTCCGGGCTGATCGATCGCCCACAGATGTCTGATATACGAACGGCTGCCGTTAAAAACACCCTGCACATTGATGCTCAGGTGCCTCGAGAAGGCATCGGCATCGATGTCGCGCAGGGGAGCGATCGGCTCCAGCACACCGGCGTTGTTGATCCACGCGTCGATCCGCCCGAAGCGCTCGGCCACTCCGGCGCTGAAACGGTCGACCGCCTCCGCATCGCAGACGTCGATGGTCGCGCTGTGCACCGTCGGGGATTCGGGAAGTACCGGCGAAGTTCGCGAGCAGAGGCCGAGTCGCAAGCCTCGTTCGGCATAACTGCGAGCCAGTCCGGCACCCAGACCGCGACTTGCACCCGTGATCACCACGACACGTTCCCGGACATCTACTCTGCTCGACATCCGGGTAGTCTAGCCCGGATGTCTCGCGACGATGCGAAGCTAACCGGCGGAAGACAACCGGAAAGGACCTGAGAGTGCCTGGTTACTGGGTCTTCGTGCTTCGGTCGAGCAACCGCACGACGCGGGGGTGACCGTTGCTCGCGGCGAGCTTGGCCGCAGTGGCGCCGTCGCTGGTCTTCGCATTTACGTCTGCACCGTTCTCGAGCAGCATCAGTACGATCTCCTCGTGACCCGCCGCCGACGCGTGGATCAGGGCCGTCCAGCCCTTCTCATCGCGCGCGTTGAGCTTGGCTCCCCGGGCGAGCAGCGAGCGCAGAAACGAGGAATGGCCGTCTCGTGCCGCACGAACCATCGCCTTGTCGCGATCGCTGCCCCGTTCGCGGGCGAGTTCCTCCGCTGATGGCGGGAGGGTCGAGGCCAGCATCAGCGCCGTGTGGCCGGTGCGCGTCTTCGCGTTGACGTCGGCCCCGCTCTCGATCAGGAGGATCGCGAGGTCTTTGTGCCCCTGTGTCGCAGCGTGGATCAGTGGCGTCGCACCGACGCGGTCGTACGCATTCACGTCTGCACCGGCTTTCAGCAGCAGACGAGCGGCCTTTCGATGCCCTTCACGTGCTGCGCGAACGAGTGCGGTCTGACCATCGGCGGCAGCCGCCTTCACGTCGGCCCCCGCATCGAGCAACGTCTGCATCGTCACATGACGCCCCTTCCAGGCCGCGTACATGAGCGCATCTTGGCCGGTCTTGCTCTTGGCATTCACATTGGCACCACCGGCAAGAAGGGCCGCGGCCATGACCGTGCGGCCTTTCTGCGCGGCGAACATCAACGGGAGTTGCGCCGAGCGTCCGTGCGCGTTGGCATCGGCACCGTGTGCGATCAGGATCTCGGCGATGTGGGTGTGCCCTTCGCGAGCGGCGATCATCAAGGCCGGCTGACCGTTGCGATCGGCCGCGTCCGGACTCGCCCCGGCATCGAGCAGGAGTTTGACGGTTTCGGCGTGACCGCTCTGCGCAGCGCGCACGAGGGCCGCCTTGCCGTCCTCGGAGCGCACGAGCAAATCCGAATCGTTCTTCAGGACCAGTTCGACGATCTGCGTATTGCCTTCGCGGGCAGCGCGCGACAGAGCCGTCTGGCCATCGTCGGTGCGAGCATTCAAATCGGCTCCGGCTTCGAGCAAGACACGAGCCGTCGTGTCGTGCCCGTGCCAGGCTGCGAAAATGAGCGCCGTAACTCCGGCATTGGTGCGCGCGTCGACGTCCGCTCCGGAACGCAATAGCTGTTTGACGACGTCGGTCCGGCCATCCTTGGCAGCGCGCAGAAGTGCATTCTGACCCGACTTGGTCTTCACTTCGATTTCCGCTCCGCGCTTGATCAGAATGCGAACCATCTCGAGTTCACCAGCGCGCGCAGCCACCATGAGCGCAGTCTGGCCGGTGCGACTTCGAACATTTATGTCCGCGCCCTTCTCCAGAAAGGACTCGACCAGATCGACGTCTCCCGTCTTTGCCGCGCCGACCAGGAGATCACCGGCGGATTCGAGTTCGGGGACCAGGACGGACGCATCGGCCCGGGTCAGATCGGCACCCGCGTCTCGCAGTGAGTCGACCACGCTCCGATAGCCCCGCTTGGACGCAAGGGCCAGCGGCGTATCGCCCTTCTTGGTCTCGGCATCGACTTCTGCACCCGCCGCGATCAGTGCGCGCACTGCACCGCCGCGCCCCTTTTCCGCAGCGTAGAGCAACGCGGTACTGCCATCGCTGGCCTTCGCGTTCACGTCCGCGCCCTTCGCGAGCAATGCGCCAACCAGGCCTGCACGCTCCGACATCAGAAGCTCTTGCTCTACGGAATTCGCGGAAGGCGTCTGCGGCTCGGGGATGATCCTGTCTTCGATTCCGGCAAGTAGACCGGCGACATCTGTGTGACCCGCAGCCGCTGCGAGATCCCGGGCAGTGCGTCCGTTGGATTCTTCGACGAGTACGTCGGCTCCGAGGGTAACGAGCGCGCCGACAGTGAACATCCGGCCTTCTTCTGCCGCGTATTGAAGAGCGGTCCGACCGTTGTTCGAGGTGGTGTTCAGGTCCGCGTCGTTCCCTTCGACCAGGGCCTCCAGAACCGGAGTCTGACCTTCGCGAGCAGCGACCATGAAGGCCAGATTGCCGTCACCGTCGCGCAGGTTTCGATTCGCCCCGCGCGCGATCAACATCTTGATCACGGGCAGTTTTCCAGCCGCGGCCGCGAGATGAAGCGCCGTGGCACCCGAATTGTCGGCCTCGTCCAGACTCGCGCCCTTTTCGAGCAGGGTCTCTGCGATGGCCAGGTGACCGCGGGCGGCCGCCTGTAACAGAGGGGTAGCGCCAGAGCGATCGACTGTGCGGAAATCAGCTCCACTTTCGAGCAGCGCTGTGACGACCGCGATGCGGCCCCTGCGAACGGACTTCATGAGCGGGGTCAGGAAGCTATTGTCGCGAACCTCGACGTTCGCGCCGTGGGCGAGCAGAAGCTCGACCATTTCGGCGGAATCCCGGCTGGCTGCGATCAGCAGCGCCGGAGCGCCGTCGGGACTGCGCGCGTCGATCGGCGCTCCCGCATCGAGCAGGCTGCTCACGCGCAGCAGGTGGCCCCGGGTGACGGCCTTCAGCAGTTCCTGTCCCATCTTGGACCGACCGAGCAGATCCTCCTCAGTCGCAGGCGCAGCGGCGGCCTCAACCGCGGAGGTCTGGTTTTGGTTCCCTTCCTCGACAGCGGTCTCTACGGTCACCGTCACGAGCAGGGTCGAAAGCAGCAGTCGAAGCATCAGATCTCCCGGTCAACCTCTGAAGGGCGCAGTCCTCCACTGCGCCACGCCATCCGCACTCCTGCGCAGCCCCGCGAGCTGAGTCTGGGCAGCCCCCTTAGGATCGGGTGGCGGGCCTGAGCACATGAGCGACTAGTGTCTGATGTCGGAAAATCCGATAGACCGACATCCGTAAACACTAACCCGCAGTATATCCGCAAGACGATTCGCTCGGAAACTGGTTTGAACCCCACCTCTCCGCCTATTTGGAGTTGGGAGTTCGAGCCTTTGGTGACGACGAAAGTCCAAGGAATCCGTAAACTTATCAGCTACACACAGTTGTGGATGTTCTTGCGCACGCGCGAGGAGCCAGATGCCCGGATCAGGGCATCCGCCAGGGGTCGGGGTCAAATTCCAGTAGATTTCGCACCTCCAGCCCCTGAGCCGCCAGGCTGATGAAAAGGCGCTCCAGGCCAGGACGCTCGGTCGGGGCGTGCCCCGGGTCCAGAAGCCCGATTCCGGCGTCCAGAGCCGAACGAGCGCGATGATGAGTCAGATCCCCGGTCAGGACGGCATTTGCGCCGGCCGTGGCGGCTGCGGGCAGAAAGTCGGCTCCGGCACCTGGAATTACGGCCAGGCGCTCCACAGGCAGGCTCGGATCCCCGGCCAGGCGCAGGGCGGGAGCTTCCAGCGCCTGAATCGCGCGTTTCGCGATTTCGCCCAGTGTGCTGCCGTCTGGGGGGCGGCCGATCCGACCGAGCATTCCGGCGTTGCCCCGCTGCTCGTACACGTCGTAGGCGGGTTCTTCGTAGGGGTGAGCTCCGACCAGCGCCCGGACGATGCGATCGCTGCGACTGGCCGGAGCCACGAACTCGATGCGCGACTCCGCTTCCAGGTTCAGCGACCCGGGCTTGCCGGTGACCGGCTGTGTTCCATCTGCGGCGAAGAACGTTCCGCTGCCTTCGCTGCGATACGAGCAGTGCGTGTAATTGCCGACGCGTGCGCCTCCCTCAGCAGCAACCGCTTCGAGCAGTGCGTCGACTGCTTCTGCGGGTGCAAAGGTCACGATCTTGTGAGCACCCGCACCGTAGAGCGGGGCGAATCCGGCGACGTCTTCGAGTTCGAGCGCGTCGGCGAGCGCGTCCGCGGCCCCCCCAGGCGCTACATCGTAGTTCGTATGCGTGACCGCGAGGGCTACACCCGCCCGGACCAGGCGCAGCGCGCGTCCCTCGGGCGTCGGGCCGGCGACAAGGCGTGTCGTGGCCTCGAACAAGAGCGGGTGATAGCTGACGAGGAGGCCGACGGGATCTGCCTCGACGGCGGATACCACGTCCTCGGTCACCTCGTGGCAGACCGCGATGCTGTGTACCCGCTCTCGGGGATCGCCGAGTTGCAGTCCGACCGGGTCCCACTCCGCAGCCTTTTCCCACGGTGCGGACCGGCCCAGGGCCTCCAGTAGTTCGCTGATCTCTCGGGAATTCATGGAGGCGAAGAGATAGCATTCCCGGCGCCGCTGGGGAGCAAAGCGCGTTTCGCTCCGCTGCGCGATACTGGACGCATGGATATTTCGATCACCTACTGCGTTTCCTGAAACTATCTACCCAAGGCCACCAGTCTGGCGGCCTCGATCCGCGATGAGATCGGCGTGGAAGCAAAGCTGATCAAAGGCGCGGCCGGCGTTTTCGACGTGGACGTCGACGGACGGCGGGTCTTCTCGAAGCAGGAGACCGGGCGATTCCCTGAAACGGAGGAGGTTCTGGAGAAGCTGCGGACCTGAGAAAGCTCGGGACCCGGGCCTTGGAAGCTACTCGCGATCCAGAATTACAGCTACGAATCCCAGGATGACAGGGATGAAGAGCACGCCGCAGGTGGCAGCGAACATGTACATCAGGTGGAAAGAGTCCTGGTTCACCTTGGTTTCCTTTGCTGGGCCCTGACGGGCGGGCGTAGCTTAGCTGAAGCTCTATCGGAATGACCAGCGCCCGACCTGCAACCTATCGCGGCATCCCGGGAATGGCGGCATCCCGGGAATGGCGGCATCCCGGGAATGGCGGCATCCCGGGAATGGCGGCATCCCGGG
>JAAELY010000044.1 GCA_024226335.1 bacterium | reverse complement strand
GAAGTCTGCGCTCGCTGTCGGCTTCACCGCCCGCCCCAACTCGCGTCGCCACTTCGACAACGTGCTCGCCAGTACACCCTCTCGACGGCTGAACTCGGCTTCCGTGAGCCCGCTCGACCGAAACCGGCCAACGATCCGCTGCCACTCTTCTCGACTCCGACGAACACGCTTCGATCGAACACCCATCGCTCACCTCCCTCTGGTTGCCAGGAAGATCTACACCGCGACTGGGGAACCGGGAAGGACGGCGATCATTGACCGGTTACCTTCGAGCGATCCTGAAGTTCCTCAAGGCACCGCTTCACTGGTACCGGGCTCTCAAGTCAGCCGGCAGAAAGTCTGGCAACTCACTCTCGTCATCGTAGCGAGTGGAGTTCACTCCCTCGCAACTCTCAGCAAGGTAGAGCGAATAGAGTTGTGATGGCGGCTTGGTGTTCGGAAAGAACTTGCTCCCGATCCGGGTCTCAGGCGTCCTCACAGCCCACCGCGCTACCGAACACATTGCCTCTGGGTAGTTCTTCTCCTCATCCACCACAGCGAATCGGCGGAAACCCGAGGCGAGGCTGTCGAACTGCTTCTCAAGGTCTATCCAATTATCCTCACACGGATGCAGGCCGAGTGACTCGTTCTCCGTCGGTGGCGGAAGGCATAGAGATTGGATTTCGCGTCGAAGGAAGAACAAGGTCGCAAAACTATGGAGGACGCTCTCGTTGAGCGCCCGCTCTGCAGCTAGATCAGCCGATGACTTCCGACTAGAGCTGCTCTGTGCGAGCTTGCGAGTATTCGCCGCAACCGCAGCCGAGCTGTCCGCGACCTCGATCGCTTCGGTCGCAGTCGCTTGCGCGCGTCTTGCCGACTCGACCGCTTCCTCGGCAATCCTCCGCGACTCGACCGCCTCCCGAGACGCCTCGACCGCCAAGTCCCTCGCCTCCGTCGCGCGACCAGAGTCCCTTTCGGCTTGGTACGCTTGATACGAAGCAACTACCGCCGCGAGAACGGCAACGGTGATGGTGATTGCGTTTGCGAGCCCACCCAGGCGCCCAATCAACCAGTGCTGGTCACGACCGCAGACAGGACACAAGGGCCCGGCAGCGCCCATCGCGGAATCGCACCAACGGCAGATACGAAACGGCCGTGACTGTCTGGCATCATCGCTCGTCGTCTCGTTGCCTTCACTCAGCGGGCCTTCCCCCAACTTTTCTCCGCGTTAGCAAGCACAAGGGTACACCTTCATATGCAGTCTATGGGTAAGCGGTGGACGAACCGCATCCTCGGTCAGTCCGGGTTGAGCGCGGCCCGATCGAGATTCTGCGGGAGCAGAGCATCGAGTTGATCCAGCGAGGTGAGCGTCGGCAGCACCTCGAACAGGTGCGCCAGGTAACGGCT
>JAAELY010000043.1 GCA_024226335.1 bacterium | reverse complement strand
CTCACGCCCCACGGAAAGTGGCACATCCACTCGACTTACGGCGACAACCAGCGCATGACGACGCTGTCCCGTGGTTGCGAACCGTTCTGGATCAACCACAAGGACGCCGAGAGCATCGACATCGAGGACAACGACTGGGTCGAGGTGCACAACGACCACGGCGTGCTGCTGACCCGAGCCTGTGTCAGCGCCCGCATCCCGCGCGGCGTGTGCATCGTCTACCACTCGCCGGAGCGAACGTACGGGATCCCGAAATCGCCACTGCGCGGCAACCGCCGCGGCGGCGGGCACAACAGCGTCACCCGAACGCGACTCAAGCCGAACCTGATGGTCGGCGGTTACGGTCAATTCACATTCCACTTCAACTACTGGGGCCCGGTCGGCTGTAACCGAGACACCCACATCTACGTGCGCAAACTTCCGAAGTTGATCTGGTAGCGCGAGAGGACACGAACATGGATGTGAGATCCCAGGTTTCGATGGTGTTCCACCTGGACAAGTGCATCGGTTGCCACACTTGCAGCATCGCTTGCAAGAACATCTGGACCGACCGCAAGGGCACCGAGTACATGTGGTGGAACAACGTGGAAACCAAACCCGGAACCGGCTATCCCATGCAGTGGGAGAATCAGGAGAAGTTCCGTGGCGGCTGGGAGAAGAAGAATGGCGGGGTCCAACTAAAATCGACGGGTAAGGCACGGGTCGTGGCCAACATCTTCCACAACCCCTCGATGCCCAGCCTGGACGACTACTACGAACCCTGGACCTACGACTATCAGAACCTGTTCAACGCACCCGAAGGCGATGACCAGCCCACGGCACGGCCGATCTCGATGATTGACGGCAAGCCGATCGACATCAAATCCGGTCCCAACTGGGACGACGACCTGAGCGGCTCGCCGGTTTACGCGGCCAACGATCCGAACCTCGAAGGACTGACCGCCGAGCAGAAAGCACAGCTGTCGGCCGTCGAGCGCCTGGTGTTCTTCTACCTCCCGCGCATCTGCAACCATTGCCTGAACCCGGCCTGCGTCGCCTCGTGCCCATCCGGGGCGCTGTACAAGCGCGGCGAAGACGGCATCGTGCTGATCGACCAGAAGGTTTGCCGCGCATGGCGTTCCTGCGTGGCCGCTTGTCCGTACAAGAAAACCTACTTCAACTGGCAAACCGGCAAATCCGAGAAGTGCATCCTGTGCTTCCCGAGACTCGAGACGGGGCAAGCCCCGGCGTGCTTCCACTCCTGCGTCGGGCGCATACGCTACCTGGGCGTACTGCTCTACGACGCCGATCGACTCGAGGAGGTGGCCAAGCTCCCCGACGATCAACTCGTCGACGCTCATCGCTCGCTGATCCTCGACCCGCGCGACCCCGAAGTGATCGCAGCGGCCCGCCGTAACGGCATTCACGACTCCGTCATGGACTCGGCGCGTAAGTCTCCGGTTTACAAGTTCGTGAAGGAGTGGGGCATCGCGCTGCCACCGCACATCGAGTACCGCACCTTCCCGATGCTGTTCTACGTGCCGCCGCTGCTTCCCGTGATTTCCCGGCGCGAGGACGACGTTTCCGTGACCGAATCGGAGGAGTTTTTCCACGATATCGAGAAGGCCCGGCTGCCACTGGAGTATCTGGCCAACCTGCTCGGTGCAGGCAACGTTGGAAAAGTCAGTTACGCACTCAGGAAGCAGATGGCCGTACGGCACTTCCGACGTTTGGTCACGGTGGGCGACGTCGACGGCGAGGTCGTCACGCGGCTGCTGCGTGCGGCGGATTGTTCCAAGGAAGAGGCTGAAGCGATCTACAAGCTGACTTCGTTGTGCACTGCCCCGGAACGGTTTGTCATCCCGCCATCCCACAGGGAAGAGGCGATCGAGATGATCAAGGACACGATGGATCACAAACAGGCAGCCGGCTTCGGCTTTCTCAGCGGCCCCAAGCGGGGGCTGTGATGGCCGCCCGGTCCCAGCGTTACGACGGGCTGGCGCGACTCCTGGACTACCCCGAGGACGGCGGATTCCCCGACGCGGTGGCCCGCTGCATCGAAGTTCTCGAGGACGGGTACACGGATGCCGCGGCGCTGTTGCGACCGCTTCACGATCACGTCCGTGGGATGAGCAACGAAGAAATCCAGGAGATGTACACGCGAACTTTCGACATCAACGCCGTCTGCACATTGGAGATCGGCTGGCATATCTACGGTGAGGATTACGCCAGAGGCGCGCTGCTGGTCAAGCTCAGAGAGCAACTGCGACTGATGAACGTGCCCGAATCTTGCGAGCTGCCGGACCATCTGACACACGTCCTGCTTCTGATCGGGCGAATGACCGGCGATGACGCCGACGAGCTGGCCGCACGCTACCTGCTCCCCGGCCTGGACAAGATGCACGAGGGGATGGCCGAGGGCGAACACCCGTACCGAGCGCTGATCGAAACCGTCTCCAAGGTGGTGCGCACGGACCACGACGTAACGGTCGTGGAACCGCGCGAACAGCGCGGCAATCCGCCGGACTCGAAGAACCCATTGCCGGTTTTCGGGGCGCAGGGATGCTCGGGAATGAGAGGGAGAACACCATGACGGAATCCGCGGCCTTCCGTTACCTGGACCAGTTCCTGTTCATCGCATTGCCCTATCTGGCCTTCGCGGTGTTCTTCATCGGGACGATCCTACGCTACCGCATGCAGTCGTTCACCTATTCCAGCTTGTCCTCGCAGCTACTGGAAAACAAGCAGCACTTCTGGGGACTGGTGCCGTTCCACTACGGCATTCTGGCCGTTCTGGCCGGGCATATCATCGCGTTCGCGATTCCGCGCGCCGTGTTGTTGTGGAACGGGCGTCCGCTGCGGTTGTACGTACTCGAAGTCAGCGCGCTGATCTGCGGTATGCTCGCCCTGGTCGG
>JAAELY010000042.1 GCA_024226335.1 bacterium | reverse complement strand
GCGGAAATGCCGCAATCGTGCCGATGCTCTGCCCCGGTAACGTACCGAATGCGTGCCGCATGTCGCCTGTGTGTGAAGGGTGGACATGCGGCTCGTGATCGGTTCTCTGCGCTGAAACGACGCGGCGCATGCCGATCCACAAGGGCATCCGCGACGCGACAGCTCCGCCGTTGCGCGTGTGAGGGCCAGCCGATTGACGAGTGCGCCGATCATGACGAGTCCATCGCCACGACGCGGGAGCCGAGCAGCAGGTCCGCAGCGGAGAGCATCAGCACGCAGGACATGCGTCCGTGCCGGCAAGCCGGACATTGGCCGAGCTTGTCGTCGGCCGCAGCTTTACCGAGGTCGCTACCAGCATCGTCGCCGGTCGTCATCCCGATTTGGGCGATCGCCCACCGGCACTGGGCCAGCTTGGACGCTCGGTGTCGATTGGCGAGAAAGCCGTAGGTCCGGATTCGCACGAATCCCCTGGGGAGGAGATGCAGGAGGAAGCGGCGCATGAACTGCACGGCGCCCAACGTCATCGTCCGAGACCTGCAGTGCTTCCTGTAGTCCTTCCACAGGAACGTAACGTGACCGGCGCGTAGAGCGACGAGGCGAGCGTTGGAGATCGCGACCCGATGGGTGTAGCGGGCGAGGTAGCGCAGAACCAGCTCCGGCCGGCCGAAGGGCGGCTTGGAATAGACGCGCCACTTCTTGCCGGAAACCGTTTCCAGTAACGACTCGAAGGCCACACGGTTTGCCAGCTCCGCGAGCCTGCGATGGAAGCGGAGCTCGCCTCGATCAAAGGCCATTCGGAGTTGATACAGGAACTTCCCGCGAAACAGCTTGCTGAGGACTCGCACCGGAAGGAAGAAACCCGGTCGGCAAGGAATCCACTCTGTGCCGTCCCGAGAGAGCCCTCCGCCGGGAACGAGGCAATGGATGTGAGGATGGTGCTCCAGCGTCTGGCCCCAGGTGTGCAGGACGGCAAGCACCCCGATCTCCGCTCCCAGATGCTTCGAGTCCCTTGCGATCTCACGCAGCGTCTCGCCCGACGCCTTGAACAGGATGTTGTAGACAACCTTCTTGTTCTGCAGAGCGATGGCTGCAAGCTCATGCGGGATGGTAAAGGCGACGTGGAAATACTCGACGGGCAGCACCTCGCGCTCACGATCGGCGGTCCATTCGGCGCGTGCCGTCTCCTGACACTTTGGGCAGTGTCGATTCCTGCAGGAGTTGTAGGCGATGCGCTGGTGCCCGCACTGGTCGCACCGTTCGACATGCCCGCCCCGGGCTGCTGTGCGGCAGGCAGCGATATCGTCAAGCACTCGACGTTCGGCTCCCGAGAGCCTTCCGCCGCGAGAGGCGACCAAATCATCTCGATGAGCTCGGACGACGTCGGCGACTTCCAGTCGTCGTCGCGCCACCCGTCTAACTCGACGCTTCGGCCTCGTCGAATGGGCTCTTCACCGCAG
>JAAELY010000041.1 GCA_024226335.1 bacterium | reverse complement strand
GATCCTCTGTAAGCCGTTGACAGGCTGTGACTTAGGGTCAGAGAAGCGGTTTCCCAATGCAACTGATGAGTTACTGGAAGGAGATCGCCATGCGAAAGGTTCTCACGCGAATCGCCGATGTACTCAAGCGAATGGGAGAGATGCTCAGGATCCGCGGCTACAGCCCGAAAACGGTGCAGGCGTACCTCTGCCGCGCCAGAGGATTCTTGCACTTCTCTCCCTATCCTGTCGATCAGATCAAGCAGGAGCTCGCCCATCAATACCTCGTTCATCTGAAGGACGTGAAGAGGCTCTCGGGCTCCACGATCAATCAGACCCTGTTTGCCATCCGGTTTCTGTTTACCCAGGTCATTCACAAGCCCTGGGACACGGGTCTTTTTCGATGCCATAAACAACGCCGAAAGCTTCCGGTCGCCCTCTCCCTCGATGAAATCTTCAGGATCCTTGCCGAAGTTGCCAATATGAAACATCGAATGATGATTATGACTGCGTACTCTGCGGGGCTGAGGATCAGCGAGCTAACTCACATAAAGTGCCGGGATATCGACAGCGAAGCGATGCGCATCCTGGTCCACGGCAAGGGCGAGAAGGATCGTTACGTCATGCTCTCCCCCAGGCTAGTGGAAGATCTTCGCGAGTACTGGTACGCCTATCGTCCGGGAGTCTGGTTGTTCCCTGGCCAGGATCGTAGCCAACCGATCGGCCCCAAAACGGTTCAACGGGTTTTCAAGCGTGCCAGAGACGCGGCCGGAGTCGATAAGCCCGCGACGCCGCATTCGCTTCGCCACAGTTTCGCTGTCCATCTACTCGAGGCCGGTGTCAATCTCAAGTATATCCAGGAGCTTCTCGGCCATTCCTCGATTCAGTCGACGCTGATTTACCTCAAGCTCGCGCCCGAGTGCGCCAAGGCGGTTCGCAGCCCGTTGGATCAGTTACCGCCCTTGCCGCCGACACGACAGCGCTGAGGACGGCGTCGATGGGTGCCACCTCCCTCGAGGTGGCCGAGATCTTCCGTCGCTACGGCGATGACTATCGGGAGATCTACGCGTTAACGTATCAGCAGCGGCGCGTCATGCGCGCCATTGAGCTGTGTCGTACCGAAGCGCTGGGCGGCCACCTCTACGTCTGTGACCAGTGTGGGTCCGGGATCCCGATCTATAACTCCTGCGTTATGGGGAGCGTTTGGTAATGGAGAGCAGAGGGCTGGTTGCCCGCGCAGGCCAGGCCGACGGCTGATTGATGCTCCCCATTAACCAATCCTGCTCCTGCAGCGTCCAATGATCGTAGAGGACGCGATGCTGGATTCTTACTTCGTAGCTCCCAAGACCCTCAGGCGCCTGCGGAGTGGCACCTTCGGTCCGTATCTCGACAGATTTGCCGAGGAGCTCAAGAGAAGAGGGTATTCGCACTGGACGGCTGTCAAGTACCTCCGCTCGGCTGCGCATCTGGGCCGGTTCGTTGAGCTCCGCGCCATCGCGCTGGAGGCCGTCTCCGAAGGGACTCTTGATACCTACCGTCAGCACCTACTTCGTTGCAGGTGTCCGCGGCCCTTCAGCGAGAAGGTGAATCCCCATGCGTTTTGCGGCGCAAGGCTGCTTGTGGATCATCTTCGGGAGGCAGGAGTCGTCGCCGATCTCATAGCGAAACAGGCAGAGGCAAATCCGCCTCTGATCGACTCGTTTGGTCAGTGGCTACAGCAACACCGCGGTGTTTCGGCGCATACTCGTCGGCAACATTGCCGCCGAGCCGCAGACTTCCTGAGGTGCCTTGGAGACGACCCGAGCCGTTACGACGCGCAGGGAATTCGCGAGTTCTTCGTCATGCGTCATCGTACGTCTAGCCAGCGGTCAGCGCAGGCTCTCGCCGCCTCGCTACGAGCGTTCCTGCGGTTTCTCATCGTCCAAGGACTGTGTCGTACGGGGCTCGATCAGGCTGTGCCGGCGTTGGCCAGGTGGCGACTGGCCAGCCTGCCCCAGGGTCTTTCTGCCTCTGAAGTCGCTCAGCTCCTCGCTGCATGCAATGGCGGGTCGGTGGCGAGAATTCGTGATCGGGCAATTATCCTCCTTCTGGTTCGGCTCGGCCTACGGGCCGGAGACGTTGCTGAACTGAGTCTCACCGACATCGATTGGAAGGACTCTAGTCTCGTCGTCTCTGGGAAGTCGAGACGGGAGGTCCGACTCCCACTCCCGCAAGAGGTGGGAGATGCTCTGTTGACCTACCTCGAGTGCAGGCCAGCAGCCAACACAGACCGGGTTTTCCTTCGCGTGATTGCTCCCATTCGGCCGTTCCGCCGAGGTGACGCTGTGTCGTCGGTCGTCAAAAGCGCCATGCGACGAGCTGATGTGACAGCTCCAGTCACAGGCGCTCACGTCCTACGGCATACAGCAGCGAGAGAAATGCTACGGCAAGGCGTATCCCTCTATGAGATCGGTTCCCTTCTTCGACACCGGTCCATTGAGACAACCGCGTACTACTACGCAAAAGTGGACCGGGACCTTCTCGAGAGCGTCGCCCAACCCTGGCCGGAGATGCTGAGATGATGACCGCTGTCGACTCTTACCTTGCCGTTCGTCGAGCCGCAGGATTCGATCTCTCCGGACAGGAGTACCTGCTGCGCAGCTTCGCACGTTTCGCCGAGAAGAGCGACGAAACGCACGTGCGCACAGCAACCGCCATTGAGTGGGCAGGGCTGGGGCCATCGCCTGCGCAGCGCGACGCGCGCCTGAGAACCGTGGTGCGATTAGCCCGTCACGCCCATCTTGAGGACGCAGGTCACGAGGTGCCTCCGAGTGGGTTCTTCGGCTACCGGAAGAAACGCCGCCTGCCCTTCATCTACTCCAAAGAGGATATCGAGCGATTGATCGGGGCGGCAGCCCGTCTTCGCCCAACGACTTCACTCCGCCCACATACGTACAGGACATTCTTCGCCCTACTCGCCGTAACAGGCCTGCGACTCTCCGAAGGTCGCGGGCTGCGGCTCGAAGATGTGACAAAGGATGGACTGATCATTCGCAAGGCCAAGTTCCAGAAGACCCGCCTTGTTCCCCTCCACGAGACGGCTGCCGCTGGATTGGATGGCTACATCGTTCAGCGGAGGCGGCTACTGACAACTGATGATCATGTTTTCGTCAGCAACAGTGGACGACCTCTCGCTCGGCAAACCGTCTACTCAACCTTTCTGCGCCTCCTGAAATCGAGCGATCTGCTCCGTGCTGGAGATCGTCGTCCTCGCATCCAGGATCTTCGCCACAGCTTCGCGGTTCGGGCACTGGAAGCCTGCCCGGAGGGACGTGACAACGTCGGCCAACACATGCTCGCGCTGTCCACCTATATGGGCCACGCCTCCATCAAGTGTACATATTGGTACCTGGAGGTGACTCCTCACCTCATGCAGGACATCTCGGTGGCATGCGAGGCATTTCACATGAAGGAAAGAGCATGACGCCGATCGCGCCCTACATCACTGCGTTTCTGCGGGATCACCTTGTCGGGCAGCGGGGAGCAAGCGAACACACGCGAGACAGCTACGCTCTCAGCTTCCAACTGCTATTCACCTTCGCCAGCCAGGAGTTCGGAAGAGCTCCGTCAGATCTTTCACTAGAGGACATCGACGCCCTGCTGGTCGCCCGCTTCTTGGAGTACCTTGAGGCGACTCGAAACAACACCAGAGCCACGCGAAACGTCCGACTTGGAGCGATCAAATCGTTCTGCCGCTTCCTCGAATACCGTCGACCCGAGGCTCTCGATCAGGTCCGTCGAATCCTCGCGATCCCGTTCAAGACGACGGAATCTCGCCTCGTCCCTTATCTCGTCTTCGACGAAACACAGGCGGTTCTCGACGCACCGGATCCGAGGACTCGAAGTGGACTGCGTGATCGCGCCTTGCTCCATCTCGCAGTCTCGGCCGGACTCCGCGTGTCCGAGATCATCGGATTGCAGATGGATGACCTGAGCCTGCAACCCCCAAGCATACGCGTGCGCGGCAAGGGCCGGAGAGAACGCGCGCTACCGCTCTGGAAGGAAACCACCCAAGCGTTACGAGCCTGGCTGGTTATCCGGGGCAACCCGCCGACGCCAGAGATCTTCGTAAACTCCCGCGGAGGGGAGCTGAGTCGCTGGGGCGTCGCGTACATTCTTAAAAAGCACGCCACAACCGCAAGCAAGCTGTGCCCCTCCTTGGGAAAGAAGCGTGTTTCCCCCCACGTGCTTCGTCACACCTGTGCGATGACGATACTACGAGCAACCAACGACCTGAGAAAAGTCTCGCTTTGGCTTGGCCACAGCGACATGGGAACAACCGAGGTCTACGTCCGGGCAGACCCCTCGGAGAAACTCGAGGCTGTCGAGGCCATCACACCGCAGAAGCTTCGACGGGGTCGTTTCGAGCCAACGGATAAGCTTCTCGCCCTCCTCAGGACCGACTCCTTATGTGGAGCGAAAAACAGCTAGAAACGCGGCCGACAGAGACTTTTCGGCGGACAGCTCTCCATTACCAAACGCTCCCCATAACGCAGGTAATGGAGAGCTCTCCATTACCTGCGGTAATCGGCACTGCCCGAAGTGTCAATGCATCGACAAGGAGCGATGGCTCGAGGCGCGTGCACGTGACGTCTTGCCGGTGGGCTACTTCCACGTAGTCTTCACCGTGCCCGACACGCTGCACGCGCTGTTTCGCGGCAACCTCCGGTTGCTCTACGGCTTGCTGTTCAAGGCATCGAGCGAAACGCTGGCGCAGATCGCCGCGGATTCTCAGCATCTTGGAGCACGGATCGGTTTCCTCGGCATTCTGCATAGTTGGGGCTCGACCCTCGTGTTCCATCCTCATATCCACTACGTGGTTCCCGCCGGCGGTCTGTCGCCAGACGGAGATCGATGGATTGATAGCGCCGCTCGATTCCTGCTGCCCGTCAAGGTCCTCTCCGAAGTCTTCCGCGGCAAGTTCGTCGACTTCCTCGAGCAGTCGTGGCGCCAGAGGAAGCTGGAGCTCAACGGACCGCTCGAGCAACTGCGCCACCCGGTCCTCTTCGAGGACCTCATCGAGCAACTCTACCGCCACCACTGGGTGGTCTATGCCAAGGAGCCGTTCGCCGGTCCGGAGAAGGTGCTCCAGTATCTGGCCCGCTACACACACCGCGTCGCCATCTCCAACGATCGCCTGCTCGCAATCGACGACGACCAGATCGTCTTTCGCTACAAGGACTACGCTCAGGGCGGCGCTTGGCAGACCATGGCCCTTGAACCGACGGAGTTCAT
>JAAELY010000040.1 GCA_024226335.1 bacterium | reverse complement strand
GAACGGAGCGGCCAACTCTCAGATCGGAGATCGGGAACCTATTATCACTCCCGGACTCTCCGCGGTTGCGCCATCGCTTCGAGCCACGTGTGCGCGATTTCGGCAACTCGCTTGTCGAGGTCGTCCACATCGGTATCGATGCGCGCAGCAAGCGGTTCGCGGAAGATGCGGTAGCCACGGTGCAGCGCGGTGAGCGCCACGTGCAGCGCCTCGAGATCGTGGGCACGATCGATGTCCCCGTCGATGACGTCCTGGCGCAGGCGACTGAGTGCCGACTCGTATCGCGGCATCGGGTCGACGGTTTCGTCCCCGTCGATGATGAGCAGGGCGCGCAGTTGGCTGTCCTGACTCTTGTCGGTCGACCGGAAGGCCTGAAGCCTGCGCTCGACGAAGGAGACACCCCGCCGGTCGGCCAACAGAGATTCGATCACCGCTTCGAAGCGACGGGTAATCGCCGCGCGCAGCAGTTCCCGTCTCGAGCCGAAGTAGTGGTAGATGTTGCCGCGATTGACCCCGGCCCCCTCGGCGACCTCGCGCAGATTGAG
>JAAELY010000039.1 GCA_024226335.1 bacterium | reverse complement strand
CTCACGGTAGTCTCAAGCATAGCCATGAGCCTTCATCCACAGATCGCGGACAGAAATCAGCCCCTGGCGTTTAAGCCATCTGTTCGTCATCCCGGACTGCGTTGCCAGGGTCTTCGACAGGTGCCAGTAGCTTTTGCGACTGAGAGCAGTGAAGATCGCCTGGCGGCGACTGGTCCCCAGAGCGAGAAGGTGACGGACCTTCGTGCGTGTCCGGCGCCACTGCTTCCAGTAACACATACGGATACGCCTTCGAATCCACTTGTCGATCTCGGGGATCGGTCTGTAGTAGTCCGAAATGCCGTAGTAGTTCATCCAACCTCGAACGTACTGCGCGAGCTTGTAGAGCCGGTAGTCCATCGAGACGCCCCAGCTGCGACCGGTCAGACGCCGGACACGATGCTTGAACTTCGCGAAGGACGCGTCGGACCAACGAAGCTTCGTACCCCGGAAAGTGAATCCGAGGAAGACGACTTCGTTGAGTCCGCACACCCGGCTCTTCGACTCGTTGACTTTCAGCTTCAGCCGAGAGGTCAGGTACCGAGTGACGCTGGCTTTGACTCGGTCGCCGGCTCGAACGCTGCGCACGATGATCAGAAGATCGTCGGCGTAACGGGCGAAGCGGTGTCCGCGTCGTTCCAGCTCTCGGTCGAGGTCGTCCAACAAGATGTTGGCGAGCAACGGAGAAAGCGGCGAGCCTTGGGAGGCTCCTTTCTCCGTCGCCTGGATG
>JAAELY010000038.1 GCA_024226335.1 bacterium | reverse complement strand
GCAAGCGCGCCAACGTCGAATCCGTCTTCGTCGGAGCGCAACTGGTATACACGCTCCCCGTTAGACTTCACGAAGTACGACGCAGCGAACGGTTTGCCCTTCGCGAGTTCGCCGACGATCTCTGAGAAGAGACACGTTGCGTTCACCACCGGCACGACATGACCGAGTAACTCCGTGTCCTCGGCGTGCCGCACGTGCTGCTCGATGACCTGCTGTTGGTAGCGCAAGATCGCACGACCCTGCTGCTCGTGGACCGCGATAGGAATGTCCGCGTCGATGATATCCCGTAGCGCATCGACCGTTAGACCGTAGCTGCGGAGCGATGCGTTGATCGCTCTCGACGCCCCTAGCTTCCAGCGCCACAGGTCGCGGTCCTCGATGTAGAGAACCCACCACGGTGGTTTCACGTCAGGGTTCCAGTAGTCCCACGCCATCCGAGCCCCGCTGCGGTCCATGTCGAATATGCAATCCGGCAACCCGCGCAACTCTTCCTCGGCAGTCTTGTGGTGATCGAGACACAGGAACGAGGCCGATTCCTCGATCAAGCACTCGGTCAACTCACGCTTGAACGAAAAGTCCACGATCACAACATGCTCACCCTTCAGCCCATCGGGCGGCGGGTCTCCGTACTGCATCGGGATCAGCTTCGCCCCGGGGTTGTCTTGTAGGGCGATCAACGCCGCGGCACTGCCATCCATGCAACTCTCGTGATACAGAATATTCATCACTTCCCCCTCCACTCCACGCCCACTGCGAGCTGCAAGTCGTTCCACGAAGCCGACGCCCCACGCTCCCCAACGCACCGCGCGTTCAGCGGCGACTTGAACCGATAGCACACCGGCTCCTCCCACCGCGTCGAACTGCGCCTCAAGTCGATACCAACGACCGGCACCCACCGCTGCCCCTCGCGCCACGACACCGAACCGTAGACGGTC
>JAAELY010000037.1 GCA_024226335.1 bacterium | reverse complement strand
CTTCTGAAACAGGACACTAGATCACATCCGCCCCAGGGTTGCGCGAATGGATTCGAGCAGCATGGCGTAGAAGCCTTCGACTGCAGCCACGGCCTCCGCTTCGCTGCAATCGCGGGGATCGAAGGTGCTGGACCAGGCAAGCTTCGCCTTCTTGGGACCATCGTCCGAAATAATCATGGTCGCGCGATAGTTTGTGCACGGGAGAGGATTGTTGTCGGTCACTCCGTAGGTGATGCGACGCTCGTCATCGTCGCGCTCGTAGAGTTCCTCTCGAACTCCGGGCGCATCACCCATGACGATCTGGCGCACCATGCCGGGGCCATCGCCTTCGATGTTCACCTGGAAGTTTTCGTTGCCAGGAATCCAGGACAGATTGCCGAAGTCGCGCAGTAACTCCCAGACCTGGGCCCCGGGGAACTCGAACTCCGCATTGACCAGCACCTGTGCCATGCCTTCTTCCTCCACGTATTGATCGGTTTCCGTGTACCACGTCGAACGTGTCAGAATCCAGTTCGCCTCGATTGCGTGCGGTCGTCACGTCGAGCTCGCAGAAGCTGAAGGAGTCCCCGGTGAGCGAACCGATCGATCCCTGGTCCCCGCCTGAATCCGACGGCCAGAGCAGCGGCCGCAGTCGCCTACAAGGACGAAGAGTGCTCGTCGTGGGCGCGGGCACACGCAACAGCGATGCCGAAGACGCGCCGATCGGCAACGGCCGCGCCATGGCGGTTCTGGCGGCACGCGAAGGCGCACGGGTTGCGTGCGCGGACATTTCTGAAGAAGCCGCCCGAGAGACCGCCGACCAGATCAAATCTGAAGGAGGAAGCGCCTGCGTTCTGGTAGCAGACGTGACCGACCCGGCGGATTGCGAGCGCCTGATTCGAGATGCCGAGCACGACCTGGCGGGCCTCGACGGATTGGTTCTCAACGTCGGGATCAGTCTGGGAGGTGGCCTGAAAGGAACCGATGCCGAAGCCTGGGATCGGACCTTCGCGGCGAATCTGCGCTCGGACTTCCTGCTCTGCAAGGAAGCGCTGCCGAAGCTTCGAGCGGGTGCGTCGATCGTGTTCATCAGTTCGATTGCCGGTCGCCGAGCAGGCAGCCGCATGCCCGCCTACGACGCATCGAAAGCCGGTGTCGAGGGCCTGGCTCGTCACGTCGCACTCGAAGGCTCCTACCAGCGTGTACGCGCCAACGTAGTGGTACCCGGACTGATCGACACACCACTGGGCCGACTGGCCAGCGCGGGACGACCTTCCCGCGCCAGAACTCCGGTTCCGCTGGGCCGCCAGGGGACCGCCTGGGAGGTCGCGTACGCCAGTGTCTTCCTGCTGTCAGACGAAGCCAGCTACGTCACCGGGCAAACGCTCGCTGTCGATGGAGGCTTGAGCGTGCGCTGAAGCTGTTACAGTTTACTGGTGATAGAGACGCTCCTCGGGGGGAGCACGGAGAGGAAGTCTGGACAAGCCCGCTCCACGGCAGACAGCGCGAACCTACACCGGAATCAGCCTTCCGACTCTCGGGAGGCAGATCGTGCATGCGATCCATTCCCGGCAGGGCGATGCAGCTCGAATCCGCATACTTCTAGAACGGATGGCCCGAGACGAAAACCGGCTCGAAGCCTGCCTTGGGCGACCCCTGCGCGATCTCGACATCCTCGAGATCGGACCCGGACAGACTCTGGAACGGAGTGCGTATCTAGGGCTGAAGAACCGAGTCACGGGGATCGACCTGGACGTGATTCCTCACGGCCTGGACTTCGCAGGGTATGCACGCGTCATTCGGCGCAACGGCCTGGGCCGCCTGCTCAAGACGCTCGGCCGGCGCGCGCTAGGGAATCTCTGCACAGGGAGGAATCGAGCGAGAAGCGGGAGTCGCCGCCTGAGCAAGAAGCGTGATCCGATCGCAGATCCGTAGATCTGCAGAGGTTCGCGCGACGCAGCGCAGGCGGATGCATCGCGCTTCGCAG
>JAAELY010000036.1 GCA_024226335.1 bacterium | reverse complement strand
GCTGTGATTCCCTCGAAGTCTGCAACTGCCACCTTGCGTAGGTAGGTCCGGCGAGATCCATAGAGGACATGGCCCGGTTTGAAACGCATGTGGAAGGCGGGGCCGAGATAACCGTCACCAATCTCACCCCAGCGCCGAATTATTAAATCGTCGGAATTCATGTGCTCGCCAGCAATGTACCGTTCTAGCCCAGACTCCTCAGGATCAACCTTATCCTTCACGTGACGCACGACATCACCGAACGCAGCGGTCGTACAGCCAGCCTTGGTTAGGTTCGTCGCTAACTCAAGCATCTCCGGTCTCCTGGGCGACAACTTCGTCCAGCGTCTCCGCGAGCGCGTCCATGCCAGCCCAGAAATCTCGCCCCTCGGAGTTGAATCGCTCCCACACCTCGGCCAGCGTATCGTCTCTATCGGTGCTCGCGACCGATGGCTTCCGAGTCACGTAGTGGTGAACGGTGAGGTCTCCCTTCTGAGCGAGGATCTCTTTCGTCGTAGCGACGTGGGCGAACTCGGGTTCGTTCTCGAAGGCGCGATACGCGGTCAGAATCCGCTGCTGGTGGTCCGACTTAAGGAAGCTCTGCGTGTTCTCTCGGACGATGTCGTGAACGGCATCGATGAAGAGCGTCTTGCCCTTCGTGCTCTTCGGCTTTTTCGACCGGCAGATGACGACGCACGCCACCATTGGCGAATTGTAGAACAGACTCGGCCCTAGCCCGAGCACACACTCAACCATGTCAGTTGCGACGAGCTTGCGACGAAGTTCGGCTTCGTCCTTGCGAAAGAGCACACCGTGCGGGAAAAGGATAGCGCAGCGACCGATCTTGGTATTCATGCTGCGAAGGATGTGCTGAAAGAAGGCGTAGTCGGCGCGGCCCTGGGGTGGGGTACCGAGGAAGTTGCGGTCCCAGGGGTCGCTCTCCCAGGCGGAGCGGTTCCACTTCTTGATCGAGTACGGTGGGTTGGCGAGGACCACGTCGAAGGTGCGCAGCTTGTCGCCCTCGGTGAAGGCGGGCGAAGTGAGCGTATTACCTGCGGCAACCTGGAAGCCCGATACTCCGTGGAGAACAAGGTTCATCCGGGCAATGGCTGCGGTGATAGTGATGAGTTCCTGCCCGTAGAGATCGGTAGTGCGTGTATCGCCGCCGCCGCGCTTTACCTCGGCGAGGCAGGAGATGAGCATGCCGCCGGTGCCGCAGGTTGGGTCGTAGATCGACTCGCCGGCCTTGGGCTCGAGCATTTGGGCCATGAGGTGAACGAGCGTGCGGTTGGTGTAGAACTCCTGTGCGGTGTGGCCCGAATCGTCGGCGAACTGTTTGATGAGGTACTCGTAACCGTTACCGAGCTCATCCTCGGGGACGTTCGCCAGACTCAGCGTGTGCTTCGAGAAGTGCTCGATGAGATTCTTAAGCGTAGCATCCGGCATCTGCGCCTTGTCGGTCCAGGGCGCGTTGCCGAACACACCCTGCAAGCGCTGCGGATTCACAGCCTCAATTGCTTGGAAGGAGTTCAGGAGGGCACGCCCAACATCCTTGGGTGCAATACGGGCATCCTTCCAGTGAGCCCCGTCGGGAATGGTGAAGCGGTCGTTAGCCGTAGCGGTTGCGTAACCGGAGTCCTTGGTATCGGCCAAGGCCTGCTGATAGTCCTCGTCCCAGACATCGGAGAGCCGCTTGAAGAAGAGCAGCGGAAATATGTACTGCTTGTAGTCGCTGGCGTCCACGAGACCCCGGAGGAGTGTGGCAGCTCCCCAGAGGTGCGACTCGAGTTCCATCTGCGACAGATGCGAACTCATTTCTTCAAGACCTGCTCGAACCAGAGTATGGCCGCTTCCCCCTCTTTAAGGGTGATCTCATCCACCCTGCGGCTATGTCGGATACCGTTCCGCAATTCGGCGAGCTGGCCGAATTTGGTGATGAGAGCCTCTTTGTTTGCGAACTGGTCCTGAAACATCGACCAGGTAGCCTTGGATATGATGATCTCCTGGAGTTCACGTAGATCGGCAAATTCCATGCGGGCGTGCAGTTCCTGGTAATCATCGACATAAATCGAACGTATCAGATCGCGAATGTCCCAAGGATTCCATTCGAACTCACGCTGGAAGTAGGGAATGACGAATCTACCCTCTTTCAACCTCGAGAGAAGGGTATTGAGGCTGATGTGATCGGGTTTCTGAGCATCTCTCATTCTAACCACCCTCCTTCAGCTAATACGGTACGTAGATGATCCTCAGCTACCCGGGCCTCGACAAGCGCGGTCTTGAAAACCTCGACCGCCTCAGGCAGCGGCGGGATGTCCACTCCGATGGGCGGCAGAACGTACCGCGAGATGTTGAGTGTCCAACCTTCCTCCTTGATCTCGTCGAGCGTGACTACCTTCGCCCGATCCTCGATATCTTCGAAGACCCGATACCAACCGACGATCTGCTCGGCGTGCACAGGATCAAGGAAATTCTGGGCGCGGCCTTTCCGGAACAGGCCCGATGCATCGATGATGAGTACCTTCTTCTTCCGGACAGCGGGCTTCTTCCTACGGAGAATCACGATGCAGCCGGCTAGTTGGGTGCCGTAGAAGAGATTCGGGGCTAGTCCGATGACGGCCTCGATGAGGTCCTCCTTAAGCAGCGCAGTTCGGATCTTGCCCTCGGCCGCCTTTCGGAACAGCGCCCCCTGTGGAAGCACGACCGCCATGCGGCTGTTACCAGTCGGCGCCATCGACGCAATCATGTGCTGGACGAATGCATAGTCACCGTAGCTCTCGGGCGGGATGCCGTATTGCGCCCGCGACCAGGGGTCAGCTTCCCATAGGTCGCGGCCCCACTCTTTTAGAGAAAACGGCGGATTGGCGATCACGCAGTCGAAGGTCAGTAAACCGCCGGTGCTGGCGTCGCTGAACGCGGGATTGCGTAGCGTATCCTCGTGGGCGATTTGAAAATCCTCGATGCCATGGAGCACGAGATTCATCCGCGCGATGGACGAGGTTGTGAGGTTCTTCTCCTGACCGTAGATTTTGCCGAAGAACGTTCGCGGGTCACCGTCGTTGCGAGCAACGTGCTCTATCGCGCCTAGCAGCATTCCACCGGTGCCACACGCGGGGTCGTAGATTGAGTCTCCCTCCTGGGGATCTAGGATCTCGACCATCATGCGGACCACGCTCCGCGGAGTGTAGAATTCGCCGGCCTTGTTGCGGCGGGTAACATCTGCGAACTTGCCAATCAGGTACTCGTAGGCATCACCGAGGACATCAGCGCTGACCGCTGTGTTACCGAGCGGAATCACCGAGAAGCCCTCGATAAGGTCCTTGAGCAGCTCGTCGTTGAACTTCTCTTTGTTGCCCCAGTCGGCGGTTCCGAAAACACGGTAAAGAGTATCCGGGTTGGCCCGCTCGATCTCTTGCATCGCCCGTAGCAATGTGGTGCCAACGTTAGTGGGAGTCTTCCTTACATCGTTCCAGTGACAACCATCAGGGACAATGAAGCGGTGCACTTCAGGGAAAAGCGACGGGTCCGCGTCACCGAAGATCTCGGCCGCCTCGGCGGTCTCCTCGTCCCAGACGTCGCTGATCCGTTTGAAAAACAGCAGCGGGAGGATGT
>JAAELY010000035.1 GCA_024226335.1 bacterium | reverse complement strand
CTTCGGCTTTCACACTGAGATCGGTCTGATGATGGACATCGTGATCGCCTCTGACGACGCGATCATCCTGGATGATCACTACGGTTTCGGCCTGGTCCCTGGTGACGGCATCCATAGCTGCTTCATCGAACTGATGGGTATCCGCCGAGCATCCTACGCGATGTGGATGGGTAAGCCGATCGATGCCAAGACCGCTCTGGACTGGGGTCTGGTCAGCGAACTGGTTCCCAAGGAAAACTTGACCGAACGCGCCTACGAGATTGCGGACCGCCTCATGTCCCAGCCTCGTGTCACCCGTCGTGTGACGACACAGGTCTTCCGTCGCCAGTGGAAGCAACGCATCGTCAATGATCTGGACGGCGCATTCGGTATGGAAATGTACGTTGATCTGGCTACCGAGGAACGTCACACCGACGAGAAGGCGCAAGCCATCATCGACGCGGAGGGTTCGGAGCTGGGATTCCTACGCGAAGGTCGTAAGGACGGCATGAAGTTCGCGTAGCTTCATCCCGATCGGGGACCCGCTGCCGAAACCCTTCGGAGCGGGTCCTTGCCCGCGCGAGACACGCGGGAATGAAACCCGTGGCCAGATGGTGTGACCGGAGATCGGCCAGCGCCCCCGCGTGATAGCATTCGCGCATGACATCCGTACAGCTCTCGAAAGGCACACTGTCCGGCCCCGCAGTCGCGGCCCGCAACTGGTCCGCCGACGCCGAGGGGAGCATCCACGACGATGCGACCGCATCGAAGCTCGGATTCCGCGGCGGCACCGTAGCCGGAAACATCCACATGGATCAGTTCGTTCCCGTGCTCGTCGAAGCGTTCGGAAACGAGTGGTTTGAGACGGGACATCTG
>JAAELY010000034.1 GCA_024226335.1 bacterium | reverse complement strand
TGCGAAGCGCGATGCATCCGCCTGCGCTGCGTCGCGCGACCCTCTGCAGATCTACGGATCTGCGATCGGATCACGCTTCTTGCTCAGGCGGCGACTCCCGCTTCTCGCTCGATTCCTCCCTGTGCAGAGATTCCCTAGCCATGGTTCTCGACCACGACGGTTCCGGTGCCGTTGGCGAGACAGATGTGGTCGTCCTCGACAATGAACTGCCGGGCGTCGCAATCGGTTCCAAGACCACGTCCCACAGGTCGGCGCGTTCCTCGCTCGGCGAGGTACGTCAGAAAGACTCCACCGTGCTCATTAGTTGTGAGAAGGAGGGGAGTATGGAATCGCTGTCAGTCCGACCGAAGTGTCCCGTCCCTGTTGATCACGAACTTCGGCCGACCCAGGGGCTGCCGGATCTCCGAAACCACACGCACGACCATGCCCACGTCCGGCCGGGGGAAGCCATCACGGCTCACTTCCCGCGCTTCGGAATGCAGAGCGAAGCCATCTGGCGCGGGTCAGTCCGCCTTCTTGTAGATGAGCGCGACCGTCAGCAGCATCGCGATCGCCCCTACGAATACGAACAGCGTCGATACCGGCAGCAACGGCACGCCGACCGCGGCCTTGCCCAGGACGAATGGGGAGAGCGACGAGACCTGGACCGTGACGGTCTTCGCAACCGAATCGATGCTGGTATCAATCGAAACGAGGCCCCCGCCTTCGTCGTGGTAGATGGCGAAGTTCTCGGTGTTGAATCCGGACGCGAGCTGCGCGTCGCCGTACCCGAATGTAAGCGTGATTTCTCCCGTGAAGGTGCCGTCGAAGTCGAGGTCCCAGAACAACACCGGGTCGGTGGGGAGCCCAAAGGTGAGCGCACCCGGATTCAGACCGCAGAAGGGACCCGACAGGTCTTCCACGTCGTCGGCCGGAACCTCGCACGCCTCTGCCGTGAAGGTTCCCGGCGTCACCACGTTGTCGAAGGTGGCCTGAACGCCGCCGCGCACGACTGGACCACCATGGGGAGAGCAGCCCGTTCCGGCTCCGCTGCCGACCGCGCAGGAGTCGACGTTCGGGATGGCCAGGACCGCCGAGATCGCGTGTAGCCCGTTTGTAGATCCGTCCGTCTGAATCCAGTTATCCCACTGGACCCAGAAGCCGTTGAGGTCATTCGTCCGGCCGATGGTCGATTGGCCGCCTCCCCCCAGCGCCAGGAACCCGTCCTTGAACCCATTCGCCAGGGTCCCGGTCCACTGCCAATAGTCATCAGGCAGGGTGGTTGCGGATTGACTGATGTTGAACTTGACCGGGATCGACCCATCCCAGAGGTCCGCACCGTTGGCGGCGAGAAGAGTCCCATTCAGCAGGTAGATCGGGACCGTCGATCCCACGCCGGAGTCCGTGCCAGTGTGGGTGATGGCGTCGACGGTGTCGGTGGAGCCAATCGCCTGCCAGGTCGTGCCCAGGGCAGCCAATTCAGGGACCGTACCTGCGGTGGCCTGCACGAAGGCATCGTAGACTGCGATGTCCGTCGACGTGGCGTTGGTCGTTCCGGAGGTCACAAAAGCCAGGCGATAGAGAGTGCCCGGGGCCAGAGCGGGAGGCTCGGTAATCACCTGGGCCTGGCTCGAGCCGGTGGGAGCGAGAAAGGCCGCGACCAAGAGGATCGCTGCAACAAACGCCGCGCAAGCGCGGGATCCAGATCCGGCGCTGAGCGGTGGGACCGAGGTTGCGGCGAGAGGCGCCCGGAACACGGTACTGAGGCAGGATCGACGGTGCATGAGTTTCCGTTCATATTTGGTGTTATTAAACTTTCATATTATGAACCAAGACCCGAGTCAAGAGGAAATCGCCACAGCGGAAATCCCCATGGAACGGCGAGGATGGGGACGCGGGCCTCGGCGATCGCTCTCGTTGGGTCGGGCGAGGCCCACCGCCCCCTGCTGCGAGGACAAGAGAAGCCCGCGTGATTTCTGCTACCTGGAAACGGCTGGCCCGTCGACAACACCCGGGCGGCTTTCTGGCGTTGCGAAATACCGTGTTGATCGGACCGGTCGCCAGATGCGATTGTCCTTGACTTGCGATCCCGCCGGGTATCCACTTGTTAGTGCAAGGAGTGTCGTATGCGGATCAAGACCATCGGTTTTACAGGTCTGGCCGTCTTGGCCCTCGTCCTCTTCGTCTCCGAAGCGGCGCAAGGCGCGGTGGTCTTTAGCGACAATTTCAACGCCACGGTTCCCAACGATGACATCAACCCGGGAGCCACCGACGAACCGGGCCGGCAGAGTGGGAGTGCTGCGCCACTCGACTACCTCGAGGACCCCGACACCGGTCTCGGAGGTATTCGCCCCAACCTCACACAGGTCAACAACCCCGACTATCCCGATGCCATCTTGCTCGCACCGAGCACCCAATTCGGCTTCGAGCAGAACGTCCACATCCAGCCGGACCACGACTTCCTCGAGGCTCCCGGGGCGAACAGCCATATGACGATCCGGTTCGACGCGAACCCCGTCCACCCGACGTCGGGTGTACAGGTCGCGGGCGCGGCGCCGATCGTCGTGGGATTCCTCCACGGGCTCGAGTTCCGCATCTTCGATGGCGGTGAGTGGGGGTTCACTGGCGACGGCGCCTTTACCAGTAGTGGTGACCTGGATCCCGGAGACGCCGGTGGTCTGGGCGGAAGCTTTGAGGGCTTCCATACGGTCGAGGTGGCACTCGAAACGGATGCATTTGTGTTTGGCAACAGTCTCGACGTGAGCGTCCGCGTGGACGGCGTCCTCGTCGCCATCGATACGGACGCGACACCGACCGTCTTCGAGTCGGCGATCGTCGCGGGACCCGCCAACCTGATCGTGCTCTCGGGAAGAACCGACCCAACTGCGCCGGCCACGTCCGGTGGCTTCACCACCTTCACCCTCCATGGGTTGGACAATCTGGAGATCGAGACCGGGCCGGTTCCAATCGCCACTCCCCTGCCGGGTCTGGCACGCCTGCTGCTGGCGGTCGGCCTGCTCGCCTGCGCTATCGTCGCGATACGGGTGCGTTGACGGTGTCTTCAATCGGCTCATCGTGCAAGGCCACGTAACCGGGGGAGGCCGCAGCGCGAACGTGATCAAGGCGTTCAGCCTGGTGCCCGCGCAGGTCCAGGCGCCGAACGATCTGTCGGACGCGCAGTACCTTTCGCGCGATCGCATGATGGACATGGAGACCGGCCGGTCGATCGACCGTTCGCAGGTCGAGCTCGTGGCTTCCCGCGGGGCGGCCATGAACGAGTGCTTTTGCTGAACCATCTCCCACGCGGTGATGCTCCGTGCGAGCATCGAGTTTCACGGGACCGATGGTGACGTGCGGGCCGTGACCGAAGGAGAAAAACTCGGCGACGCCGGAATCGAACACGGCGAGCGACTCATGACCTTCGCACGCAGGGCCGTCAATCTCCATTTTCGGGTCGCGGGGCGTCGCTCGCGCAAAGCCCGGGAGGTTTCTGTTAGTTAGACGGGACCTTTGTCGCTGAAGGACCGACCCCCTTCGCCAGAAAACGCACTTTCACAACCGCCCGGGCAGCGACGCTCACGCGGATCGATCTGGGCTTGCGTCAGCTTGGCGTCAAGCCGACGAAGCGCCTTGAATCGACGACAGCATTCAGTGACAATGCCGCCGACTGCGTGGCGTTGACCATGCTTGACGTTCTAGACAGGCGACTCGGCAAGTGGCTCATAGCTGTCTGCAACGCGAGAGGCCCCCCGGTAGAACTGAAGAGTCCCTGGTTCTGGGTATTGCTGTTGGTCGGGATTGCTTGGATCGGTCTGGGTTTGGCGGTGCTTTTTGGTCCAGCCCTGGTTCATTCGATGTACGAGGGGCAGAGTCTCGGCTTCCTCAACGACCTGATCACAGAACAAGCGCGTAGATCGGTCGACTCGTACCTCGACGGCTTCAGTTCCCAAACTGCAGGAGTTACGACACCTCTGTCCGTCGTGACTGCGCTGGTCCTGTCCGTATTCGCGGCGACGCGCCTCCGGTTCAGCGTAGCGCTGACCGCCCAGGCGACTCTCGCCGCGGGTTGCCTGATCGCTGGGATCCTGAGCCGTTCCGACACCCTTTCGCAGCTTGGAGCGATGGGTCTGATCATCGTTGTCGCTGTACACGAGTCGACTGCGGGTACGGTTTTGCAACAGCGGCGTCGAGTACGAGGTGGCCGTGCTGGCCCAACTCGGCCGAGAACTCGACAACCACCTGAGGCAGCTCGAAAAGTGGGGAGCTGAAATCGCTCCGGATCTCATCGTCTACCAATGGTTCGTCAACGACATGGGGTTCGACAAGAGCGATCGCCCTCGATCCGCTCGGCGGATCTGGACCCGCTTGTTCTTCCACCGGTTCTTGGCAACTCATTCCTATATGTGGTTCCTATTGGACTATCAGGTGTCGAGTTTGTTTGCCAAGCCCGGCGAGAGCTACGACACCTACATGGATCGACAGTTCGCCGAGGGCACGCCTGACTGGCAACGTCTCGTCGAGGTGTTCGACAACTGGTTGGTCCGGGCCCGGGAGTTGACCCCGAGAATCGTTGTCGTGATCTACCCGCATGTCAACTCCGGCATCAGGTCACTTCCCGAACTCTACGCACGCTTCGCGTTTCGACAACCACCCCGGTGTGGCCGCTCACGCGGCGATGGCGGACGCGCTGTATACAGCACTCGACGGCCGGGTCGAGGATACTCGCGAGCAAAGCAACGGCGTTAGTCACCCCACTCGAGATTGACATCCATGACGCGGAGCCCGGCATTCCATGCCTGCATATCGAGCTTAGGATAGGGAGATTGGGCGGCCCCTTTGTCGGGATACCCTAGCGACCGATAAAGAGCGTTCTGTGAAAGGGAACCGGGGGACAGCTGGGCGGAGTGTTCATGCAACACTGAACACTTGGAAGTAACTCCGGGGATCATGGCAGAGCTGGAACTCCATTGTGTTCCAGCGCACGCCCAGACCCTGAGCATTCGCGAAGTCATCGAACTCGCCAGGCGCGGCGAGACCGAGCGCTGACGGACCGGCGTCTGGGTGCTCCCTGCGCTTCCCTCTTCGGGGTGCACCGTCCGTTTGTCCGCCGATACGCCGCCTACGGTCGGTTGCAGCCGCCCCGCTCCGGTGGCACGTCGAACTCGATCACGTAGCACATGGGCCGCGGCAGGCTGGCGCCGAGACACTGAAAATCCGCGCAGTCCCCCCAGCCCAGCGCAGGACCGCCGACCGCCCGCACCGTGAAGTCGATGAAGGTCACGAAGTTCTGCCCGTTCGGCTCCGGGGGTGTGACGAAGTCCGCGTAGCCGCCGGGCAACGGAGTGCCCGCTGAATCTGCAAACGGACCCTCGCCCAACCACTCGAAGTCGCTCGCGTTGTCAGGCCGACTCCCACCGATCCACGGCCCGAACCGGAACGTATTGGCGAACTTGGCCTCGGCCGTGAAGCAGTCGGGATGAAGGGTCGTGAGCTTCTGCTTGATCAGGTCGTTCTCGGCCGCGGAATTGAGGGTCGCCAGATGTCCGGACACACCCATGAAAGACTTCGTGGCGGCGTCCGTCTTCGAGGAGTTCCAGCTGATCCCCGGATCGAACGGGCCGACGATCCCGTAGTAGTGCCCTGTCTCTGGTAGGAACCACAAGTCGAGCGTGCTCGCCCATGCCTGTCGAGGTTCGACGCCCAGGAGCATCCCGGAAATGATCGCGGCCAGCATTGCGACACCGATCCATGTCGGCTTCCCGAAAGCCCGCCACCGCATCCCGCTACCTCTTCAACAACATCTTCAACAACAGCACAGCCACGACCAGCACAGCGCTACTTCACAGTTTTGCCACGGAAGTACGAGCAAGAGAATCCCCCG
Source organism: bacterium (assembly GCA_024226335.1). NCBI lineage: Bacteria > bacterium. The sequence continues at coordinate 28,329 of JAAELY010000034.1, read as the reverse complement.
TACGCGCAGACAAGAGGAAGGTCGAGCGCAACCTGCCCGGGAAACGCTACCAGACTAAACGCAAAAACCTAACACGCGATCTAGCCCAGAAGATGTGGCTCGGGTGTGATCCGGAGACTGTGGGCAACGCCATCGCTTGCTACATCCGTCGGGAGCGTGATCGCGACTCCTCGCTCCACTTGGCGCCACTGGAGAGCGGTGTCTTGTCCCAACAGAACGACCTGGCTTTCGTCCCGGAGTCGCATAGCCAATGTGAGGTCCCCGGCACGAGCTGGGGAAAGCACGGTGGCGAAGAGCGAATCTCCACTCTGCGTAAAGCGCACACTGCGCCCGTCCTCGCTGAGCGTCTCGGCCTTCTTCCATGGCCGTGTGCCGAAAATCGACTCGCCGTTTACGTCGAGCCATGCCCCCAGGCCTTCGAGACGCTCGCGCTGCCGTTGCGGAATCGTTCCGTCGGCCATCGGACTTACACCGATCAGCAGGTTTCCGTTCTTGCTCACGACATCGATCAGCATGTGGATCAGTGCTTGTAAAGAGAGGGTATCCAGATCGCCCTCTTCGCGATTGAAGCCGAACGAATTTCCCAGGCCCCGGGCAAGCTCCCACTTACGTTGTTCCGGCACATCGGGTGCTTCGTACTCGGGAGTTCTGAAATCGCCCATGGGTGAAGCCGGAAAACCGAAGCGTCGATGCCGCCGGGGAAGCAGGGGCCAGATCCGATCCCCGTGATGCAGCAGTAGCTCGGTGAGTGTGCGCTTCAGCGTCCCGGGCCGAGGCAGGGGAAACTGAGCCCAGCGATCATTGGCGACGCCGTCTGGCACCACCTCATAATACGCTGAAAGCAGTGCTTCGAGATCGACCGATGCGGGAAAGCCCACATCGTTCCACAGTATGGCGGGCTGATAGCGTTCCACGAGCTCGCGCACATGCGCCTCTGCGCAGCGCGCATACTCGTCCGACTCTGGAACTGCGAGCACGCAGTCTCCGAGGGTTCGAATCACACGGCTTTCGAATCTTGCGTCGAATCCACCGCAGTAATAGAGCCCCATGCGCATTCCGGCGGCTCGCACCGCCTCGGAGACGGCCCCCACCCAATCGTGAGTCTTCTCCTGGCGAACGGGCGATTCAGAGCCATGACCGCTGGCCTGATAAGTGCTTGGCCACAGCTCGAATCCATCCATGTGCTTGGAGGTAAACACCACATAACGAGCCTGGGCCTTGGCGAAGAGCGCGGCCCAGGCACTCGGGTCAAAACCCGCCGACTCGCACTGAAAGCGCTGCGCGAAGTGTTCGTAGGGGACGTCTTCACCGTAGGTGCTGCGATGATGAGACCAGGTTGGGCTACCCTGGATACGCATCGTGTTCAGGTACCACTCGGCGTAGGGATTGTTCACGAAGTAGTCGCGCGGCCCCTTGTCGGCGAATATCTCCTGGATGTCGCCAGAGATGGGGGCCCAGCCCGGTACCGAATACGGCCCCCAATGAACGAACACTCCCAACTTGGCATCCTCGTACCAACCCGGAACCTTACGCGGCCCTCGCTCGGGGGCCTCTCGCTCATCCACTCCGCTACCTCGCGTTTCGACTTTCCGGCGAGAGGGTATCACCACCCCACGATGTCCGACTCCAGGTGAGGTTCTCTCCTGATTTCGCGAACACATCCAAGGTGGCTGTAAATGAGTGGGCTTTCAGCAGTTGCTAGAGGTACGCCTGCACGAGAGTCTGATTGGCTTCATCCGTTTCCGACGGCGACGGCGACGGGGACTCGATCTCGGCGTCGAGATCAAAAACGGCTCCTCTGTCACCCGGGCGCGCCACAAACTCTGCCTCGCCCTCGATCAACACGGGCGGGCCCGCATCGGCATCAACGGAATCCAGAGAAGCCAGGCTCATGGCCGAAGCATCCGCATCCGTCGACGACGGAGCCGAGAAATCGATCCGCTCAGCGCGGAGCAGAGGATGGAACAGGGAGACCGGACCGAGTTCCAGAGGCTTCAGTCTGGAACCGAGTCCTCCCAGTCGGCTATTCGCACCGACCGACTCGGGAACTTCGCGAATCTCGACGGCCGCCTGGCTATAGATCGCCACGAGGACGCTGCCCATCATCAAGAGCGGAAACAACGCGACTAACGGATTGGCCGCAAACGCGATGCGCAGGCTTCCAGAAGACTTCTTCAAGGCTCGGTTCGAAGACGGTGTTGGCGTATGCGTTGGATCTTGCATCCCGCAGTTCCCCCATGAACTCGGAGATCTATCGGATGCACGTCGCCTGGTGCGTCGCGCTGCTCACCCCCCCCGGTGAGGACCTCGGATCCCCGTGCTAAACAAGTGTGGTGCGAACAGCCGGTATTGTGACGTTGCGCGAAGACTGCATTCTCGTGAGAACTCGATACGCTCACGAGTGCCGGCGAAGGCTTTCACGAACGTTTGCCGGGAAAACGCGTCCCTGTGAGAGATCCGGTGGCGAACATCCCCGGCCAGCACCGGATTGGCTCGGTCTTCGTGTCAGGGTGCGAGGCCCTGCCCGGCAATCGAATCGTGTCGGATCACGACAGAGACTCCCGGTAGCTTCTCAGCGATCTGCCGCTCGAGTTCTTCGCGTATGCGAGCCAGCGCGTAGTGTTCCCGCGGGTTCTCGGCATCCGAAGCGTTGAAAACCAGGCGCCCAGTTCCGGGATCTCTCAGAGCCGTCAACACGATTCGCGCCAGAGGTCCGTGGTCGGTATAGATCCCGCGATAACTCACAAGATGACCCGGAGGAGCCGTCGCCGGCCCCTCCGGCTTGAAGATGCGATCCGCGTTCATGCCCGTGCTACGCGCGACGACCGCTGCGATCTCGATGGCGACCTGATCGCTTCGCTCGCGAGACCAGCCGAGCGGTTCGGTATCGACTTCTGCCCGGATCGCATAACCATGACTGCAGGCGCTCGCGAGTGCGAGGAGTGCGAACAAAAACGCCAATCGACTGGATTTCATCTCTTCCTCAATCGAAGGGGCCCGAATGGAACGTCTCTCGAATTGCAATATTCGCCGAGAACAGAATCGTCAGCCCGATTCGATAGATCTGCCCGATCGGGCCCAGCCGATGACCGCTCCAGACACCGAGAATCAACGCGCGATCGGCGGCTGACAAATCTACGCTACCTGGATTCGAGCGCTCCTGGAGGTAAGCTTGATCGTGAACAAACGCCGACTGGTCAATCACGTTGTCGAAAGGCGCAGCACGGGTCGTCATGTCTAGTCCCCACAGTGGCCCACTGTACATCCCGTAGCGGGGAATTGCAGCGAGTGGAATATCCTCGAATGCATCCCGAATCGCATCGGAGTTGAGAGTCAGAAGACTGAATAGCGCCGCACCCAGGGCTCCGACGATCCCGACGCCATTCCCGGAGACTCCGGTGACAAACGATTGGTAGTCATCGATTACGACTCTCAAAACATTTCTGAGCAGGCCTGAAGAAGTATCGCTACTGATGGCGGCTTCCGCGGGAACCACGCCGGACGGACCCGTTGCCCCACCCCCAGACGAAGGAGCACCACCGACCGTCTCAGCGAGGAATTCAGCGAGGACGACTCCGTCGACGTCGTAACCCATGTCGCGAAGTTCAGAGGCTATTGCTGCATTCTCCCGTGCGATCTCGCCAGCAGTTGAACGATTGTCTTGATGACTCGAACCCGCTTCGCTTCGCGCCACGCCGGACTTCCACGCGAGATCACTGCGCACGCCAGAACTCCAGTGCCCGGTCATCGGTTGCAACCAGTAGTACGTGATGGAAAAGCGACCTTCGGGGTCGATGCGGCTCGTGGGTTGGTTGCGAGCAAAGGCATACGAATTGAGTCCCTGCGAATCAAAAGACTCATAACTCTCATCTGGCGTCAGAAAGCGGCCCCAACGCGGTTGGTACTCGCGAGAACCGAGATGCAACACTCCCCCACTGTCCTCATCGCGAACCCCAGAGGTGAACTCCTGACGCGAAGAGAAGGCACCGCGTTGTACAATTTCATTTCCGAATGGATCGTAGTCGCGCATACCAACGACGGTGCCGTTCTCGTTGACGAGTGCTCGAATGGATCCCAGATGGTCCGCGACCAGCCCGATAAACGGCTCGACGTGGATCCCTGCCTGCCCTGGACCGACGTCCGTCGTGGCTGCGAATGCGATCGGTCCGGATTGGAGGGCATAGATGAGCGTCATTCCGGCGACACCAGGGATCGCGACCCATCTCGGCACACGCTGACGAATCGCAAGTTGCGCGAGGCTCAAGAAGCAGAAGAGGATGAGACCCGGCGCAGCCAGCACACCGAGAGGGAGGGAGGCATGGCCGGGAGCGCCGGGCCCCATCGTCAACTCTGCCGAATAGAGAGTCCCTAGCGAAGCAATCGGAAGACCTGCGAGCGAGAACAGCTTGTTCGCAGCGCCGGTTTCAGCGTGGTAATCGAAGTCTCCTGAAACGTGTACGATCTGCGCGCCGGCGAGATTGCTTGAAACCCTTCTATCGAAGGCGTCGTACTCGTAGGTGTTCTGGCCGTGACCTAGCAAGCGGTTCTGTGGATTCCAGGCGAAACCCGAGGAAGCCTGGCCATTGACCGTTCGCGCCGCCACGTTTCCACCGGGCTCCGCAGTGAGAACTTCGAGATCTCCATGGAGTTCTTCGAAGGCGCTCAGGAAGCGCGGCTTGTCGACGTGCTCGTAGCTCCAGATCGCATCTGGAACACCAGCCATGGAACGTTCCCGCAGATTGCCAAGAGGATCATAGCGATACACCCAGTCGATTGGCGTAGCTACGCCGCGCATGGCGTACCAGGGCCCCCGGGCCGTCTTGAGCCGGCCAAGGCCATCATAGGTGAAAGACCGATCCAGCGCTTCGCCCCCGAGGGTTCCGCCCAGAAACTCGAGACGATTCAGCCCGTCAAACTCGAACTGCAGATCGATCGGGCTCGATTCCGGAACGTTGTCCGTGATCGCTGGAAGGCAGGTCTGCTGCGCGAAGTTCTGCGTACCGTCGAAAACGGACCACATCAGCGGGTAGTAGTCGCCTTTGTCACAATCGGAATAGGCGTCGGTGTTGCACTTCTGAGGTGCAGCGGGCGCAGAGGAACCGAAGTACCGCCAACTGAGGATCTTGACGGGATCACTCCAGAGTTCAATTTCACCATCCCCTGATACATCTCCACACTGGCAGACGTCGCCGATTCCGTCCGGCGGAGATCCGGATTCTGCGGGATAGGCGACGACGCTTCCGACATCGCTCTGGTCTGGATTGAACTGAAAGGCACAGTTGTCGACTGCATCGAGGATTCGATCGCCGTCGGCGTCGGCAACGGTCGCGGCCGGAGTCACTTGAATTCCGCTCAGACGCCTGGATAGTGGATCGGTGGTATAGGAGAAGGCGGCCGAGGGGGCACCCGTGCTCGCGACTTCACCCACTTCGAAATTCCGGATCCGGCCTGCCGGATCGTATTCGGCGTTGCGCAGTACCGCGCGCGAGTAGGCCGAGTTCGAAGAATCGCCGTAGATCTCGGCCAGGCGAAGCCCGTCGAAGACAAAGTGGAATACCTCGTCGTCTGGGAATGTTCGAGCGATGACGCGACCGAGATCGTCGTAGCTCAGAGAATTCTCGAAGACGCGTCCGGCAGTAGCCTGCCTCGTCTGATCGAGGCGACCGGCTGAATCATAGGTGTACTCGTAGTCCGCAACGCTCGAACTGACGAAACTGAGACGACCGAATCCAGGCGTTTCGGGGACCGACCCGTAGACGAAGGTCGCCGTCTCGCTACCCTGCCCTGCCGGTTCGAAACTGCGAGAGACCAAACGTTGCAGGGAATCGTATTCGAAGTTCTGGATTCTTCCGGCGCCATCGGCTCGACGTTTGAGCAGACCTGCATCATCAAACTCGAATTCCCACTCTCCGGCATCTGGATCTTCCAGCCTGACCCGCCGACCGAGTGTGTCCCAGTAGGTGCGCAGCACGTGGGCCTGCCCCGTGCACTGACTGCCCATCTGCTCTGACTCACAAAGAGTCGAATCGGAAGCAATCGGATCAGATACCGCCACGAGCTGATCCGCAGCATCGTATTCAGCCGTGATCACATAGGGGCCTGGAGATAGGCTCACCGGGTCTTCGTAGTCAGCAATCCGGACTAGACGACCAAGTCCGTCGCGGGTTCGTTCCGTACGCGACTGGCGATTCCCTGAGTTCTCGCCCCCGAAGTAGACCTGTTCGACAACCCGCCAGGGTGTACGAGTTCGAATGCGCTGCGTCGATCCATCTGGCTCGTGCACGACGGAAACTCGGCCGAGCGGGTCGTATTCGATACTGCGATTGCGCACCGGACCCGTCGTGTATGGGAGTGAAAGCAGATTCAGACGACCGCGGGAGTCGTAGCCACGATCGATACCCACGACTTCGGCCAGAGTTCCGGGAGACTCATCGCGAAACAGACGGCCTATTCCGTCTACATGACGCGCGAATTCGAGATCTCCGCTGGCGAGTTGCAGCGTGCGCCCAAAGCGGGTCTCGGCTGGCCCGTTCGGATCGACGAAATCGTATTCATAGGTCTCGACCATCCCTGACGCGCGCTCGACACGAACGAGCATACCTAGCGGGTCATAACCGAAGATTTCGGCTGACCCATCCGGTGCGATCCTCTGGCAGATCAGGCCCATCGCCTGCGGCGCTGGATGTCCGTTAGCACACGAATCATAGTCGTAGTGGGTCGAAAGGCGCGTCGCGGGATCGCCACCCAGGGCCGACTCCACGAGAAAGGTCTGGTAGACCGGGTCGTAGCTCGCCGTCGCAATCAGTCCATTAGGATCCTGCGACGTCCCAGGACCTGTGATCCGGGCAGGATTGCCGAACGGGTCGTAGTGAATCCTCGATGTCGTGATCCATCGTCCGGGAACCTGAGGGGTGGACCACTGATCGGCGAGATGATCCTCCAGGCGATGGCGCATACCGGCCGCGACCTCTCCGAGCGGAAGCCCGTCGTAGTACGTACGCGTATGCCGGACGATTTCTCCGTTCGCGTCTGAGACTTGAAAGTCGGAAACGCGATCCACCACGTAGGGAGGATCCTGATCGTGAGCGGCGTAGGCGTACTCGGTGAAGCGCTCATCTCCGGGAACATCACCGGTCGAGGGGTCCCACTCGCCCCATTCTTCGAGCCTCTCCAAATTGAAGAACGATAGACCGGGATCGATCCCGTAGTCCCATACAGTGCGCTCGGTCCTGGAAGCGGCTTCATCGCCTTCAACGGCAGTGCGCAATTCTTCACTCAGTAGGCAGCGCGTCCAGGACTCGGAGTCTTCACCCGTTCCGAAGCTCAGATCCTCATAGCTGCGGGAAGTGCGCTCGTACACGACACCAGCGCGGCTCGTCTCGCGCGAGACCAGTGCAAATGCGCAAACTCGATCCGTCCCGTACACCTCCTCGACACGTGTCGCGGGCAGACCGTTCTCGAACTGCGTTCGCACCACGGAGGCAAAACCTCGAAACTCCCTTTCCAGCGAATCCTGCACGCCCCCCGCGTAGGTCATCTCATCGACGATGTCGGGCGTTTCCGTCCTTCCGTCTGAGACGGTCATGCGAGTCACAACGAAACGTGGAATCCAGAGTTCGGGGTTTGCCGGTGCACCGCTGGCGTCGAGTTGCTCGAGTGCGGACTCGTACGAGAAGGTGACGCTTCCACCGTTGGGATTGGTCGCTCGGGTCAGCAGACCAGATCGTTGTCCGGCGCTCAGGTGAAACTGGTATGCAGCCCCGCCCACGGTTCCCGTAGCGTGGTCGGGAAGACCATCTCCGTTCAGATCACGCGTGACAGCCGGATACGCCAGAGCTCCTTCGTTGGTGCCGTGGATGCAGCGAAAACCCAGGGAGGGAGTCGAAAAGTTCGTAACCGTGGCTGAGAACGCCGTTCCATTGCCATAGCGGACCTGCCAGTTCGGGTTCTGCGGCGACCAGGCCTCGCTGCTTACGTGATCGACTAATCCGTCTCCGTTCAGATCGATCAGGTCTGAATAGGTACAGCCGACATGGCTTCGGATATAGAACAGATCGGGAATCGCCTCGGGAGGCTCGAAGCCGGCTCCGTAGCCGTATTGAAGTGAATCTGAACGCAGTCGATCACTCAGACCATCTCCGTTGACGTCCACCAGCGCGAGATCGGTGTAGAAGAGTGAAAACACATGTTCGACCAAACCATCCGGTGCGGGCTCCACACCGCTCCACTGAATCGGTTCGGTCGCGAACTCCAACCGCGAACCCACCTCATCCAAACCCAGGTTCGGGAACACGGCCCAGCCCGGGAACGCCAACCATTCCGGATCACACGCACTCCAATCATTGGGGCATTGGCCTCCGGAAGAACCATCTGGATCATACAAGTACTGCGATAGCGGATCGAGACCTCGGGTCATGACGAGATCAGGTCGTCCGTCTCCGGTCATGTCCGTCAGGCGCGAAACGGTGTAGAGCTCGATCAGACCGAAGAGCACGGTATTGATCCCCCAGGGTACGGCCCCGGTTTGACCAAACATCGGCGGCGACTCCTGGAAGAGCGACCAGCCAATGGGCGGCTCGGCGAAACCCTGACTCGTTCCCAGGCGAATCTCTGCATCAAGCATCAGGCTGATGTGGTCAGGGAAGCCATCGCCATCCACATCCAGCAGCGCCTCGCTGACATCACCCCCTGGAGTTCTCAGCAGGACACGGTCCTCCGAACTCCACTGCTGCCCTTGGTGACAGAACATGCCCGGGCCTTCCCAGCTTCTACCCGTGCCTCGATTGACCAGGACTTCGGCTGCTCCGGAGCCCGGGATGGATTGGTAGAAATCGACGAGTCCGTCGCGATTCACATCGATCAGATCGGCGATCAGGGTTTCTCCCGGTCCAGTGATCGTCGGAGCGGTCGGCAGACAACCAGAACTCGCGAAACTCGACTCAGAGACCGACTCGAATCCCTCCGGGCCGACGCTGTACTCGAAACGATGCGCTGGAAACGCCGTTTGCCCGTCACTTCCCAGCTTCTGGATGCCCGCGAGCAGGCTTCGTCCGGCACCGGTCTCCGTCTGGTAGGCCAGTTCGTAGCGTGTAACCAGTTCACCATCCGCGAGAACGTGAACTCGGACGAGTCGCCGATCCACTTCCTGGCGAAATCCGGCGGTATAGCGAATGGGCGTGTCGGGACGCGGTTCCGCCAGAGGTTCGTTCAGTTCAAACACGATCTCGCGATTCGCAGGCGAGGCCGCCTGGGCATAGCGAACTCGCGATAGGTAGGCCGTCCCAGGGCTTGCAGCGTGATCGTATTCGTACTCAACCCAGTTTCCGCTCACATCGACTTCTCTTTCCAGGAGCCAGCCAAAGACTTCTTGGTTGCGACCATTTTCGATCGTGGCCACGGACTGGGACCCGTAGGTGCGGATTCGACCATTGCGGTCTCGGATCTCCCAGCCTTGTTCCTCGCCGAAGAACAGAATCAGGGTTCCATCGTCGGACTGACTGCGATAGCGGCACGGTGTGGTTCCCGCGCAGGTGCCGCAGCTCGACTGGGCACAGATCAGATCCTGTCCATCGAGCCGGAAGTCGTCGCGGTAGCAGATTTCGGATCCGCCGATTCCGCAACTCCGATCGTCGTAGTCGTACGGAACGCCAAACGTAAGATCGCGCTCGATGCGGCTTCCGCCCTCGAGACCCCAGCCGAGACCCAACCAGCCCGCCGGGCCCGTATTGCTTCCGCTGGAGTAGTGCAGAGCGAGTTCCGGCGTCAAACCCGCTGTTCCCGGAGGTACCTCTATCGGGACGCGGTAATGGGCCTCGCCGCGTGGATGGTCGAGACCCCAGTAGGCCTGTGAGGGGAGCGCTGAGGTACTGATGAGTATCCATGGAATGAGGAGGAGTGATCGGTGACATCGTTCGGTGTAGTTTTTGAACATGGAGACCCCGCGTGTGCTCGGGGTGGTCCCGAATTCCATTCGCAAGTTCCATGCCTTGCTATCCCGGACTCTGTGACGCCTTCTCGGGGAATTTCCTGCCGGTTCCGGCAGACCCGGCCGCAATCAACCAACGCTCGCTCGACCCGTTTCTCCAGATCGGTCTCACCCGTGAGATACTCTCCACATCCGCGCCACCACCGAGTAACCGCAGCAAGAAAGGAAGAACCAGATGCAGGACTTCAGGGGCAAGGTCGCCGTCGTGACGGGCGGGGCCAGTGGCATCGGCTTCGCCCTGGCGCGTCGCTTCGGACGCGAGGGTATGAAGATCGTTCTGGCGGACATCGAGGATGCGGCACTCGCGGGTGCAATCGAGAAACTCGAGTCCGAGGGATTCGAGGCTCTGGGCGTGCGCACCGATGTGTCGAACGCCGATTCGCTCGCAAACCTGGCCGAGCAGACGCTGCAGCGCTTCGGCGGCGCACACATCCTGTGCAATAACGCGGGTGTGCTGACCGCTGGCCTGTCCTGGGAGTCGCCGCTATCGGATTACGAGTGGACCTTTGGCGTGAACATCTGGGGCGTGATCCACGGCGTGCGCACCTTCGTGCCGATCATGCTCGAACAGGACACCGAGTGCCACGTGATCAATACCTCTTCGATGGCCGGAGTCACCACCCTGCCCTTCACGTCGATCTATCACATGAGCAAGCACGCCGTGCTGGCCTATAGCGAGTCGCTCTACCACGAACTGAACATGCGCGAAGCGAAGATCGGCGTGTCGGCACTCTGCCCCGAGGCGATCGCCACCGCGATCGGCCGCTCAGAACGCAACCGCCCCAGCAAGCTGAGCGAAGACGGACCGGTCTCGACCGAATCCAAGATCGTCAACCAGGCACTCAAGGACACGGTCGATAAAGGAGTCAAACCCGAAGTGATTGCCGACCGCGTGCTCGAAGCGGTCCGTGAGAACCGCTTCTACATCCTGTCGGAAGACGTATGGCGCGACGCTGCCCACACGCGACTCGACGACGTGCGCCTGGCGCGCAATCCCACCTTTACACCGCCACTGAGTTGAAGCGGCGAAGTTTGCTCCGCACAACAATGGCCTTCCTATTGGGGATGAAACATGGGTGTCAAAAACTATCTAGTCGAAGGCGTTTCCTGCACCGGTAAGACCTCGGTCTGCAACGAGTTGGAACGGCGCGGCTACCACTCCATCCATGGCGACAGGGACCTGGCCTATCAGGGCGATCCGAAAACCGGTGAGCCGCTGGATGGCTTTGCCCACGAGCACCATATCTGGGACGTCGACAAGGTCCGAGCTTTGGTGGCCGACCAAAGTCATGCAGCAACGTTCTTTTGCGGCGGTTCCAGGAATTTCGATCGTTTCATCGATCTATTCGATGGAGTTTTCGTTCTCGAGATCGATCTCGACACGCTGAACCGACGTCTTGCCCTCCGACCTGAAGACGAGTGGGGCGGACCGGCCCGCGAAGAAGAATCCAATGCGCGGCGACAACACGCGACAAAGGAAGATATTCCAAAGAACGCAATCACAATCGACGCCACGGCACCCCTCGCACACGTCGTCGACACAGTTCTTGGGAATGCCGACTAGATCAAGAAATTCCCGGTCAGGACGAGCCAGTCGGGCACGCGGAGTTTCTCCTGATTCAGGCCACAGTCGTGTATCATGCGTTGGTCGATCGGCGTCACCTTCGACGCTAAACCGCCACTTTCGGGTGGACGTACTGGGCTGGCTGGCGAACGAACTGTTGCGGAACCGGAGGCTGGATATGCGCTCGATATGGAGAATCGACGTTTGTTTGCGCGCCCTTTTCATTATCGGGTGCCTGGGTCTTGCCGCTGACTTGCGCGCCAACGAGATCTACGTCGAAAACACCGTAGACGAAACAACGGTGAACACCCTCTGCTCGCTTCGCGAGGCCTGGGAGAACGCCATAAATGACAATGCGGCTCATTCGGATTGCGAAACTGGAGCAGTTGGAGAGGATGAGATCGTGTTGCCCTCCGGTGCCACGATCACGCTCACAGCGCCCCTCTCCGTAGATTCGGAGCTTCTCATCGTCGGCAATGGCTCCACGATCACGAAGACTGGTGGGCTCCTCTTCGCGACGACCGGTTCGATCGGCACGCTCACTCTCCGCAACCTTACCCTGGACGGTGACGCTGGCATCTGCATCTCAGCTGTGACTGGAAACCAGGACTACGTGCTGGACCGAGTCACGCTGTTCAACTGCTTGCTGGGCGTGGCTGGGTCCGCGACGGCCGGAGTTGACGAGTATATCGACGTGCTATTGGTCAACTCCACGATCGATGGGAACGACGTCGCCGACGCACTTGGGATCTCCGTAACCGGCGATGGATTCACCGTGAACATCGTCAACTCGACGATTACGCGGAACAAAATCGGCGTGAGTGCTCCCACCGGTCCCAAGATCTCGATCGCCAATTCGTTGCTCGCCGGAAACGACATGAACTGTTCGAATTCCTCGGCGACCCTCTCCGGCGTCAACCTCTCCGACGACGCGACCTGCGGCCCGGCGAGTGCCAACCTCCTGGTCGTGGCCAACGCGTTGATCGGGCCCCTGGACGACAACGGCGGTCCGACGAAGACGCACGCACTGCTTTCCGGAAGCCCCGCGATCGACACCGCCGACGATGCGATCTGCGCAGCCGACCCAGTCAACGGTATCGACCAACGAGGAAGCGCCCGTCCCTTCGATGGCGACGAGGACGGCACGGCCCACTGCGACATCGGAGCGTTCGAACTCCTGATCGCGCCGCGCGCAGGCTGCGGAACACACTAGGGAACCTCTGCACAGGGAGGCTGCGGCTGCGAAGCGCGATGCATCCGCCTGCGCTGCGTCGCGCGACCCTCTGCAGATCTACGGATCTGCGATCGGATCACGCTTCTTGCTTAGGCAGCGACTCCCGCTTCTCGCTCGAATCCTCCCTGTGCAGAGATTCCCTAGAGGCCCGGCCGAAAACTCCGCCGTCGCGCTTCAATCTCCAGACCCCGGTCTTGGGAATGCGCGCCACCTTATTGCCACCTGCAGAAGGAAAAGATCCTTAGGCACTTTGCCCCGCTTGTGCTCGTGTCGGCATGCTGAAACGCAGCTTGATTCGCTATTGCGCCATCCTGTTGATGCGAAGGTGTGCGTCGATCCATGCCCAGCGCATTTGGCAGGAAAACCGGAAATCATCTGCCTCGCGGACTCACGCCCTGCGGCCTACGATCCGCATACCTGACGATCGACAGGCGGCGAAAACCCTGTCTTTCGACAGTCGCGGCATTCTCGTCTTCGGCAGTGCCGAACGATTCCCGTCCGGTACTCCGATTCGCCCCTCGAAGATCAATGCTTGAATCCAGGCGCGAGGCTCGTATCGCGCATCGTCCGCGATCGACCTGCTCAGCTTCTCCCCTCGCGCCCTCAACTCCGACTCGGGCAGACCACGAAACTCGGCCGAAACACCCTGTTGGCCGTCATAAACGCCGGCTCATCGCGTCAGCCCGGTCTCGCCGGAGCGCGGTCGGAGACGCCTCGCTACCCTCCGGCAGGAGGTGGGGCTTGGCGACAGTTCTAGTTGCGGACGATGACGCGCACATCCGGGAGGTCGTGCGCTTTGCGCTCGAGCGCGCGGGGCACGAGGTCCGCGAAGCGGCCGACGGGGCGGCGGCGCTGGTCGCCTTCGAGCGGGCGGAGCCCGATCTGATCGTGCTCGACATCGTCATGCCCGAGCAGGACGGACTCGAGGTCTGCCGCCGCGTCCGCGAGCGCAGCACCGTGCCGATCCTGTTCCTTTCGAGCCGCGACGAGGAACTCGATCGCGTGCTCGGCCTGGAGATGGGCGGGGACGATTACGTGACCAAGCCCTTCAGCCCACGCGAGCTGGTGGCCCGCGTCAAGGCCATGCTGCGCCGCGCCTCGGGAGAACGAGTGCTGTCAGCCAGCGACCCGACCAGCGCACGTACGGAATCGGGTACGCTCGCAAGGATCGAACGCGGGCCGCTTTGTCTGGACGTCGAGCGTCATCTGTGCAGCTGGAACGACGAGGAGATCCTGCTGACCGCGACAGAGTTCATGCTGCTGCGCTGCCTGCTGGCGGTTCCGCAGCGCGTCTACGGTCGAGACGAACTGGTCGAGCGTGCGTACGGCCACGGACATCACATCACCGACCGAACGGTCGATAGCCACGTTCGACGCATCCGGCGGAAGTTTGCAGCACTGGGAGTCGATCCCATCGAGACCGTATACGGTGTCGGCTACCGCGTGAAGGTCGAACCGGTGTGAGCTCGCGAGCCCGACCCACCATCCGGCACCTCCTGCTGGGTGTGAACGTGTTCATCCTGGCGGTCCCGCTGGCGGCCTTCTTGCTGCTGCCGCTGCTCGACTCTGTGCTGATCCGCCAGACCGAGCGACGCCTGATCGGCGAGGCGGTCGTGATCGGCGAGGCCTACCGGGAGAGCTGGCTGAAGCTGGGGGAGGACGAACGACTCGATCCTCCCGGCTTCCGGCCACCCGGCCGCGAAACAGAGCACTTCATCGCGATCGAGCCGATCCTCGACATGAGCTACGAGGCCCTTCCACCCGCACCGCCGCCGACCCGCTTCAATCAGCCGGGTGAACGCCGCGCCTTCCTGGCAGGACGCACACTCATTCCATTGCTCGAACGGGTACAGGTGTTCAACCTGTCAGGCATCCGCGTGACGAATGCCGATGGCTGTGTCGTCGCGAGCACGAGCGAGGAACTCGGCTGGTGCCTCGAGCAACTGGCCGAGGTCGAGGCCGCGCTCGCGGGTCGTTATGCGGCCCTGGTTCGCCAGCGCGTCAGCGACGAGCCCGCGCCGCCGCTCACCAGCATCCGGCGACGGGGCACGTTCCGCGTGTTCATAGCCTTGCCGATCTTCTCGGCAGGAGACGTGATCGGCGTGGTGCGGCTCTCGCGTACGGCGGTCTCGCCGCTCGAAGCACTGTATGCGCATCGCGGCAAGGTCGCCCTGCTCGGCCTCCTATCCCTGGTGCTCACACCGGCCGTCACGTATTTCCTATCACACCAGATCTCCAAGCCGGTACGGGCACTCACCGCCAACGCCAACACGCTTGCGCGGGACGAGCCGGCGCCGGAGTTCTCACCCAGCGCGTTCGCGCCTCGCGAGGTGGTCACGCTCGCGGACGCTCTGGAGCGCATGACGCGACAGCTCGGTGAACGCACCAGCTACATCCAGGAGTTCGCCAGCAACGTCAGCCATGAGCTCAAGACCCCGCTCACCGGTATCACTGGCGCGGTCGAGCTGCTGCAGGACCAGTTCGAGACGATGACGAGCCAGCAGCGCGAGCGCTTTCTCGACAACATCGCGGGTGACGCGGAGCGCATGGAGCGGCTCGTCACGGGGCTGCTGCAACTCGCGCGCATCCAGCCCGCCGAGGAGGACGCGATCGACATCGACCTCGAGACTTTTCTCGCCGGTCTGTGCGAGCGCTACGGGGAATCGATCCGGACACGGCTCGACGCCGACGTGCCGCCTCTGACAATGAACCCGGAACACCTGCAGATGGCTGTTGCAAACCTGATAGACAATGCGATCCGGCACGGGGGTGGTGCGCCCGTCGAGGTCAGCGTCGGCGCCGTCGGGTCGCGCGTCGCCATCCGCGTGCGCGACCACGGCCCCGGCATCAGCGAGGGCAACCTGCCGCACATCTTCGACCGCTTCTTCACGACCGAGCGCGAACGCACAGGGACGGGCCTGGGATTGCCCATCGTCAAGGCGGTCGCCGACACGCGCGGCGGCTCGGTCCGGGTCGACAGCAGCAGCGACGGGAGCACCTTCTTGCTGATCGTTTGAGCTACGGCTTGAAGTAGTGGCCATCCAGGTTCACCTCGTAGTCGAGCATCATGTGGGGGGCACCGGAGCTCACCAGGTACTGATGAAAGCTGAGCGTTCGCCCGGGCTCGGGGACCTTGTGGGTGAAGGACACACTCGGTGGCTTGCTCGCCGGAGCCAGACTGCCGCCGCTCCACTCGTAGTCGAACACGCCAGGAAGATGCGTCTGGAGCCACAGCTCGTTCGTGGGCCAGGAGACGGAGGGCAGCTCGAAGCTCAACGCGCCTGACAGATGGAATCCGATGTCGGTTTCGGAGACGAGCACGAGTTCGAGCTGCGCAGTCTGATCACCGGCACGTGTCGGCGCGACGTCGATCGTGAGGTCGCGGCCCTGCGCCTTCGCCGGGATCGCGACACCGTTGAGAAACGTGTGTGCGAGTTCCTGCTGCTCCGGAAGCTCGAAGGAGATCGACTTGCGCCCGGCGAAGCGCAGCCGGTACTTGATGCGCGTGATGCGACGGCCCTCCAGCGTCGAGACCATCGACGCGTACGCGTGCGGGATCGTCGACTCGACGGCGGGCCGCGCGGCGAGCGTCTTTGCCTTCGGCGTCTGTCGCGCCTGCCACGCCACGGAGAAACCGCCGGGCTTGCGCAGGATGCGGCGCCGCCCCTTGTCGTCGACCGCCTCGCTCTCGAGCCGGAACAGGTCCTCGTCGTACTCGAGCCCCAGCGTCGCGACGATGGCAGCGCCCGGATCGAGACTCGCCTTGCGCCGCGCATTCTCGCGCTCCGCACGTTCGAAAAGCTGGATCTTGAACTCGTGCGTTCCGGCCTTCTTCGTCAGGAAGTACAGCGTATCGCCTTCCGTCGCGAACGCGGCGTTCGCGACGGAAGGCAGGCGCGACACCTCTGTCGAGGCACCGAGCCTCAGGAGCGGCAGGCGCTCCCACTTGTCCGTGGGCAACACGGCAATCTCGAAACGGGCCGACACGTCGATCCCGTCGTCGAGCAGGCGTCCGAGCATGTCGATTCTGTGGATGGTGCTTGCCACCAGCGGCGCGGCATCCGCCCGCTTGCGGCTGTCTTCCTCGAGCCGGTAGAGACGCAGCAACTCCTCCACGGGCACCGTCGCCAGGGATGAAGTCTGCGGAGCGGGCTCGGGATCGGCAAACGCGAGCGCCCCGGGTGCGCAGAACAGCAGGACGGAGAGGCAGATTCGGATCGCGCTACACATGGGCATTCTCCTTGGCGTTGAGGTCTTGTTCGAGTCTCGCGAGGGCCGCGCGGAAACCAGGGCGGGTGGTCATGACCATGAGCAGCGCAATGCCGGCTAGGATTTCCAGCGCGTAGATCAGCCCGGTGTAGCGGCGCAGGATGACGGCGAGCGTCGGCACCACGAGCAGCGACACGACTAGAGCAATCAGCTGGGGCCGAGCCTCACGCGACAGCGCACTGCTGAGATATCCGACTAGCAAGACACCGATGATCCCGCAGCACAGCGCATACGCGGCGTAGAAGTGCATGTACGCCGCGAGGTAGGGCAATAGCACGTAGAAGAACGCGTAGCCCGCCGACGCGAGATACGCCTCGTAGCGCTGCAGTGGACGCTCGAGGAGGGTCGCCAGCATGATCAGCCCCGCAAAAAAGAGCAGCCACGTGCTCCAGCTGCGCCGGATCATAGTGAACATGATCGAGTCGAAGGAGCGTTCCGAAGGCACTATCACGCCGAAAGGGAAACCACCCTCGAGCGAAAGGAAGTCCCAGCGCAGCTTGACGCCCTCGTCGGTCGCCTTCGAAGAGGTGGCGGGAAACACACCAGGGCCGTAGTCGTAGTTCTTCCCACCGGCGATGTCGATCTCGAGCGCGAGATCGCGCACCGGAAGCTCCGGATCGACCACGTAGGTAAAGGCCTCGAGCCCGCGCCCGCGGAAACGGATCTCGAAGGACACCGATGCACCGGGATCGAGTCGACCGGTCCAGGTCAGCTTGTCCACCTTGTCTGCCAGGGGCAACTCGGCCGGGGCCGAGTTCACGAAGAACTGCAGGTCCGAAAGCATGCTCTGTCGCGCGACCTGCACTGGGAACACGAAGACCAGATCGATCGGATGCGCCTCCGGATTTGTCACAGTGTACGCGCCGTTGAAGTCGAACTCGAATCCGGAGAAGTACACTAGCCCGCGCTTCCGGTAGTTCATGGCGGCGTCCAGCTTCACGTGCTGGCGATCCAGCGGCAGGGACTCCAGCGAGTTGAAGACCGACCCGCTCTCCACGTAACGAACCGACGGCGCCGGTTGGACCACCGGCGCTCCCCAGCGATCCAACACGTCCTGGTGCAGGTCCGCGTTGGCAAAGCCCTGGCGATCCGCAATCTGCGCCGAGATCACGAACACCGCGACGAACCAGATCGCCGCGCTGCCCCAGAAGTAGTACCGGCCCGGTACGCCCAACAGCCCTCGTATCCCTCTGAACATGCGAACCTCCCGCAGCGTGTACGGGACCTCCGCCCGCGTTGATCCTCAGCATCGGACGCGGACAAGGCGTGGGAATGACGCGGGCGAGGCGGTCTTTGGGCAGAGCTGTGCAAGACCTGTGGCACTCGCAGATGCGCACTCTGCGCGCAGCTCTGCGATCTCGGGACCGGCCTTGGAGTTTGGCGACTCAGTCCGCGGTCGGCACCTGCTTGCCGCTCTCTTCCCGGGACGCCATCACCTCCGCGTGGAGATTGACGACTTCCTGCGGCGCCGGCGGCGAGGGCTCTTCGACGGAATCCTTCAGGTCTTCGTATTTGATCAGACCCATCTTCGTGTAGGCGTCCCGTATGCGCGGCGTCAGCAATCCCAATCGTTTCAGGTTCGGCACGATCTTCGAGAAGGTCATCTGGCGAAAACCGCGCATGAAGGGGGTTTCATTGCTCCACTTCGTCCATTCGTCGACTTCCCAGTCCAATCGTTCGAATACCTGGTGGAGCGAAAGAGCGACGGCAGGCGTGGTAGACTGCTCCCATGTCGAAAGTAGCATGTGCCAGATGGATGCTCGCTCTTGCCGGATGGTGCCTCTTCGGGGTGACACCGGTCCGGGCCGAACTGATCGAAGTGGACTTGCCCGGTGGCTCGCTCAATGAAGTCACACGCGACACCGAAACCGGATTGCGCTGGCTCGATCTGACTGTCACCCAGGGCAAGAGTTTCAACGAGGCCGGTGCCGCCGCTCTACTTGCGACCGGGCTGCACTGGCGACACGCCACCGGGCACGAGGTCTGCAACCTGTTCGCAACCTACGGGTTCGATGTCGGCTGCCGCGTTGATGATCCGGGCTCTCTTCAATCCGAGGCTGAATTAAGTATCACCTACCCCGGGTTTAGAGTTTCGGATTATCCCCCCGAATGGTTTGAATGGCTTGTTGAAGAAGACCCGACCGCTCTGCTTCGTGAACTCCTTGGAACGACCGACGCTCACGGCTATGACAGGGATTGGCCGAGCAGCGGTAGGCTTGTCACACAGGGCTTTTTCGATGGAGTAGACTGGAACCAAATGGCGGGCATCGCCCGGCTCCAATTCTGCAACGGTTATTATTTTGGATGTGATGGAACCCTGACGGGTTCGACTGCGGTTGTGTACGTCTGGGGGGAGGACGCTTCACGTGAGGGGTCTTGGGAAACCCACGGCAACTGGATGGTCCTCCCGGAGCCGAGTGGGATGGCGCTTGTCGCGCTCACTGCGTTGGCGCTCCTGCTGAAGAGATCTCCGGGCTCGGTGCGGGATACTCCGGCTCGGGCAACCCACAACTTCGGAAACTGAGGAGATCGGGTCTTCAGCCCGACGAGTGGCTCAGGCGGGGCGCCCGAAGAGCACCGTCGTGATCGGGCGGGTGTAGTCGATCGACGGTTGGTAGTGCTGGAACAACCCGCTCAGGGAAAGGAGCACCCGGGCGAGCATCACGAACTCGGGGGGTATGCGGATCACGGGGTCTTCGTGCGAACGGGCCATCGCTTCGCTGGCGCGCGCTACCGCGGCCTGTGGGTCCAGGCCGGCCGAGCCCTCTTCCGGATTCATCGCTTCGCGGAATTCGCTCAGCAATAGCTCGGCGAAGGCGTGGAGGGTTTCCGGCGCGCCGCTTCGTGTGGCAAAGCCGAGTTCATTCAGTATTTCGGCCACGCGTGCGCTGTCTCCCGCGAGGAAGGATCCCAGCAAGCCGAGATAGGCATCGCGCACCGGCGCTTCCAGGGTTCGCGTGCAACCGAAGTCGAGCAGCACCAGTCGATCGTCGTCGGTAACCAGGAAGTTTCCGGGATGGGGATCCGCCTGGAAGACACCCGCGACCAGGATCTGGCGCACATAGGCTTCCAGGAGCAAGGACAGGATTCCATCGAGCCGGCCCCCTGCGGTCGCATCTCCGGCATCGCGCTGCTCCAGCAGCTCGTCGAGCACCACGGTGATCTTGCGCCCCTCGATGAACTGACTCACGAGCACGTTGCGCCCGCAGAGTTCGGGGAGCGAACGCGGAACCGCGATGTCGTCGCGGTCTTCAAAGAAATTCGCGAGTCGCTCCATCATCGAGACCTCGGCGCGGTAGTTCAGCTCCTGACGAAGCATCGATCGCAACTCGGCCACGATGGTCGGATAGTCGGCCGGCGGGAACATCGCCTTCACCGATTCCAGAAACAGTTCCATCAAGTCGAGATCGAGCTCTATCCAGCGATGGATGTCGGGTCGCATGACCTTCACAGCCACGGTGACACCGTCGTGCGTGATCGCTCGGTGAACCTGGCCGATGCTCGCGGCCGCGACGGGTGTGACTTCGAAATCGCGAAACAGGTCTTCGAGCGGCGCGCCCAGATCTTCCTCGACGCGCTGGCGAACGGCCGGAAAGGCTACAGCCGGAGCGGCGTCCTGTAACTTCGAAAGTTCTGCGATCCACGACCCGGGAAGCAGGTCGGGCCGGGTCGAGAGCAACTGGCCTACCTTCAACACACCGCCGCCCTGCCGGGCGCTGGTCGCGGCGAAACGCCGGGCGTTGCGTGCGTGAATCTTCTCGAGCGAGGCACGCGCTGCCTGCTCGGTAAGGAAGGCCGCGCGGGTCGGATGCAGCCGATAGCTCGCAGCCATCCGGCCTAGCATCCAGCCGGTCGTGCCCAGGCGCTCGATCCGACTCGGCCAGCTGGCGAGTTCACTGCCCAGCTCGCGCACATCCCCTTCCAGCCTTTGCCAGTCCCGGCCGAGGTCTTCCCATAGCTCGCTCGCCTGCTCGGCCGTAGAAGTCGCAATACCGCGCAGATCCCAGGCCGTTCGCTCGATCGCGTCGACGGTGGCGTCGATCAGCGAGAGCCACGACGGAAGCTCGATCTGTACCTGTTCCCCGACATTCCCGGTCTCGTTTTCCATGTTAGTCAGTTTCAGAACCTCTCTCATCGGAACTCTCGTCAGAGCTTTCCGGTTCGCTGCCCAGATCCTCGATCGCTTTGGTGCAAAGCCACGCACGGGGCTGTCCGGGGTCATCGGAAAGACCCATGTACGCGCGCAGTCCGCGTTCCAGTTCCACGCCACACTTCGAACAGGGAACCGCCTGATTGAGTACGACTTCGTTCCAGGCCTGCACGTGCGAAAGCTGTTCCCGTTGAGCAGGAAGCGGATCCCGACAAAGAGTTCGCGAACGCCGTGCGGTTTCGCCGATGCGGCGCGCGTCGCGGCCCACCTGCTGAGCCAGTTCGACGGAGTCGCTCACGATCTGATCGACGTTGGCGACCACACCGTCGACCAGATCGAACGTGTCCTCGAGGATGTTCCGGATGATATGCGAGACCGTGGTGCGACGACGCTGCGCCTCTTCTTTGAGTGTGGTCTCGAGCTTCTCCGGCACTCGCGTCTGGATCAGCCGATCCTTGCGCTCGCTCATGCCCGCCTCCCGAATCGCATGTCAGACCTCTTCGCCGCGCCTCGGTACCCCTAGATTCAGCACCAACTCGCTGACCCGCTTGTTGACCTCACGGATCACGTCGTACACCGCTCCGATGGTCCGATCCTGGATCTCGCGGGCCCCGGCCGCGGCTTCTGCGAGCAAGCCGTTTCGTTCGAGCACGTCGAGCGGTAGATCCGCGATCGCTTTGTGGATCTCCTCCACATTGCTCGCGCCCCGGTCAATTGCATCTCGGATCCATCCGGTCAGGGTCTCGTCTCGCTTCGACATCGAATTCTCCTTTGATTCCGGGATGTTCCAGACTTCTACTGCGCTGGCACACGCCCGATGATTTGTAATACGATATATGACATACGAAGTAATACGACACGAGTCGGAGCCTGGCAAGGCCACCGGATGACAACCTCCGAACTCTCTAGCGGAGGTCGGTGTTCTTCAGCCGCTCGATGTGGCCGGTCGCACCCCTACCCTCATACATTTCGAGGGCGAGCTGCAACTGCCGGTCGCGCTCCGCCGTATCGCCCTTGGCGGCCGCGAGTTCAGCACGCCGCTCGTGCAACATGGGCCGGGCCGAATGAAAGCCACTCTCTTCGATGAGTTCATGCGCTCGCGAAAGGGCGCGCTCGGCCTCCGCTGCCCCGGCGGCGCCATTCCGCGCCAGGGCGTTCGCCGCCACGCGTCCCTGCAGGTTGGCCTCGCCGGTCTTCAGCCCATTCGCCTGCGCGAAGGCCAGGGCTTCCCGAGTGACCTGGTCCGCACGTTCGAGTTCACCGAGTTCGAGCCAGGCCTCCGCAAGATCTGCGGCGGCGATGCTTTCAATCTGACGAAATACACCCTGCTCGCGGTGAATCGCAAGGGCTCGTTCGAGCGGCGCAAGCGCCTCTCTGGCGCGACCCTGCCGCAACAGGCTCTCGCCCAGGGTTCCGAGCCCGGTCACAAGCGGACTCGAGTTCCCGGTGGCCTCGCCGAATTCGATGCACTGCACTCCCAGCCGCTCAGCCTCGGCCAGGTCGCCCATACGTAGCGCAATGAAAGCCGCAGT
This sequence comes from bacterium, assembly GCA_024226335.1. Classification (NCBI taxonomy): domain Bacteria; species bacterium. The sequence goes on along the minus strand of JAAELY010000034.1, from coordinate 5,595 downwards.
GGTGAAGACGTACCCCTTCGTCTCCGGTCGTTTGTCTGCCAACCGCCTGAACTGGGTCTGCGCGGCGCGAGCTTCTGCCAGCCTTCCGGCCAGCAAGAGCGCAGTCGTTCGCATGAAGACAAAGGCCGATTCCGGGTGAAAGCCCCCTAACAGTCTCTCGTTGGGCGCGGCCGGTTCGGCACGCTGCAGGTCGAGGGCCTCGTCGGCAGTCTCGATTGCGCGGCCGACGTCACATACGAGGTACAGCGTGCAGGCCACGAAGCGCGCTGCGAGCCGTTCGCTGACTTCGCCCAGACCGTCGGCCAAAGCCACGGCTTCGGGCAGAACCTTGCGCGCTTCGAGAGCGTTCCCGGTTGCGTAGAGCCGGTAGAGTCCATAGCTGCTCAGGATCTGAATGTGGCCCAGATCGCTTCCAGTGCGCTTCACAATCGCCTTGCACTCGTGGAAGAGCGCTTCGATCTCCTCTTCGGGCCGAGCCAGGCGCGCACCCACAAGGAACATCTGCACGCGCGAAAGGGTGCCGAGCTGTTCAGCCTCGGCGTTGTCGGGAAGCTCATCGGTCAGCTCGCGCACTCGGCCCCAGTGCCGATAGACTTCACCCACCTGCATCATCCCCGCCCGTTCCGCCGCCACGCGATGCCAGCGCGCCGCCGGCAGGTTTTCACCGGCTTCCTCGTAGTGATGGGCCAGAAGTGCGGCCGACTCGTCTACGGGCACGGTCGCGGTTTCTTCGATCGCACCCGCAACCGCAGCGTGGGTCTTTCGGCGATTTTCACCCAGCTGTGAGTGGTAGGCCACGTCCTGCGTAAGCGGGTGCTTGAAGCCGTACTCGACCTCCGGATAGATCTGTCGTTCGTGTATGAACTCGGCGCCCTTGAGGCCGCGCAGGGCGGCGTCGAGTTCCGCGGCATCGAGCTCGCAAATCCGGTTCAGCACTCCACGCGAGAACTCCGTCCCGATCACGGCGGCGCTCTGGAGCACGCGCTTCTCGCGTTCGTCGATGCGATCGATGCGTGCGGCCAGTAGCGTCTCGACCCGCTCGGGGAGCGCAATCTCGTCTACGGATGTGACGAGCTCGTAGCTTCCACGCTCGCCAGCGAGGTTTCCGGCATCCGCCAGCGACTGCACCATCTCTTCGATGAAGAAGGGATTGCCGGCCGCGCGCTGCTGGATGCGCTGGGGCAGATCGCCTAGCGACGAGTTCGTGCCCAGGAGATGGACCAACAGATCGCGCATGGCTTCGGGCCCGAGCGGAAGCAGCGGAAGCTGTCGGTAGTACGATCTGCCGCCCCACGGCACCTCGTACTCCGGGCGGAAGTTCACGAGCACCAGGCTTTGGGTTCCCGGGATGGCGTCGATCATCTGCTCGAGAAATCTCTCGCTGGCCTCGTCGATCCAGTGCAGGTCCTCGATCAGGAACACCCCCGGCTCTTCGCGACCCCGCGCGTGCAACAACTGCTGGAGCAGACCCTGAACGCGATGCTGGCGCTCCCCGGGTTCGAGTGCGGGGGCGGGACGCTTCGGGTCGGTCACGCCCAGGTAGTCGAAGAGCAGGGGCAGGTCGGCCTGTAGACTCTCGTCGCGCAGCACGACCGCGCCGGCGATCTTCTGGCGCGCCTCGGCATCGCTGTCGCGCGCGTCGATGCCGAAGACGCTGCGGAGCAGCTGCAACACCGGAAGCAGGGGAATGTTCTTGCCGTGCGAAATACCCTGGGCCTCGCGCACGGTGATCCCGCGGGCGCGACAGCGGTCGGTAAACTCCAGGCAGATGCGGCTCTTGCCCACTCCCGCGTCGGCGACGAGGCCGACGACTTGCCCGTGGCCCTCGAGGGTCTGCTCGAGCGCGGCTTCGAGCGTGGCGAGGTCATCGGCGCGACCGACGAAGCGCGAGAACCCGCGCGCACGCGACAGGTCGAGCCGCGTGTGAACGCTCCCCACGCCGTCGAGCGCGAACACGTGCATGGGCGTCTGCACTCCTTTGACCTTGAACTCTCCCAGGTCGGCCAGCTCGAACCAGCCCTCGGCCAGACTCGCCGTCGACGCCGTCAGATAGGGTCGGCCGGTCTCGGCCAGCGTTTCCATGCGCTGTGCGAGGCCTACGGTTTCGCCCTGCGCGGTGTAGTCCATGCGCAGGTCGTCGCCGATCCTGCCCACGACCACGTCGCCGGAGTTGAGACCGATGCGCATCTGGAAGTCGAGACCGTGCTCGCGACGCAGCTCCTGCGCGAACTCCGCGACGGACTCGCAGAGGTGGAGCGCGGTGTAGCATGCGCGCTGTACGTGATCTTCGTGTGCGATCGGCGCACCGAAGAGCGCCATGATGCCGTCGCCGGTGTATTGGTTGATCGTGCCCTCGAAGCGGTGCACACCATCGGCCAGAAGCTGGAAGAAGCGGTCGAGAATTGCGTGCCAGTCCTCTGCTCCGACCTGTGACGCCAGCTCCATGGAGTTGCGGATGTCGGCAAAGAGCACGGTCACCTGCTTGCGCTCGCCCTCCAGTGCCGAGCGCGAGCGAAGAATCCGCTCGGCCAGGTGCTGCGGGGTATAGGAGCGCGGATCGCGTGGAAGCACTGCGGGGCCTGAAGCGCCCGGGGCCGGCGTCGAAACGGGGTGCGCGCACTGCGGACAGAAACGCGCCGAAGCTGGAAGCTCGGTCCCGCACTCGTCGCAGCTGCTGGTGAACGACGCCGCGCAGTTCATACAGAAACGCGCGTTGTCCGGACTCTCCTGATCGCAAAAAGGGCAGCGCATGCCTCAGCCTACCACGCGATCCGCCACCCTTTTGGCCGTCCGATATGCCCCGTTGCTAAGCGTAGTTCGGAGGAGGTGCGAAGCCGCCGATCTCCTTAGCCACCAGCCGCGTGAAGTCGATCGTGCGCCGGTCGTCGTACTCGGCCCCGACGGCCTGCAGACCGATCGGCAATCCGTCCAGTGAGAGTCCGGTCGGGAACACGGTGCTCGGCAGATACGGCGCGACGACGATTCCCGCCCAGAAAAGCTGTTTGAAATAGGGCTGCTCCTCGTTGGAGACCTTGAGCGTGCGCTGCATCATGGGGCTGTGATCGTGCTCGAAGGCGACCGTCGCGGTCTGCGGGCAGATCAGGATGTCCCATTCGTCGAAGAACGCCCGCCACGCCATGCGCAGTAATTCGCGGGCGTTGTGGGCGCGCAGCCAATCGGCGTGACTCAAGACGGAAGCGCGCGCCATGACGGCTTCGTCGGACTGGTCGTTGGGGTCGGTCTGCGCCGCGAGTTGCTTCGCCGCTTCGTACACCTCTGGTGGCACGCCCGCGCCCATGATCGAGTTGAGCAGGCTCAGGTAGGTCGTGTGTGCGCCGCGGAAGTCTATTTCGGGACGGGCCGTGTCCGACACGGTCGCCCCCTGCTTTGCGAGCATCTCGGCGATGCCACTGACCCGGTCCGCGATCTCGGTGTCGACCGGCGCAAGATCGTCTGTCGCCCAGATCGCGACCTTGAACTCACCAAGTGATTTCCTGTTCGGTTCGGGCAGGCGGAGTTCCCAGCCGGGTCGATCGAGCGGTTGCGCGCCCGCCGCCACGTCCATGGCGAGTCGCAGATCCTCGGCCTTGCGCGCGAGGGGACCGCAGACCGCAATATCGGGTCCCGCGACCATTCCGGGCAACTCGTGCCCCTGTGGCGGAAACACGCCCCAAGTTGGTTTGTGTCCGTAAACGCCGCAGTAGTGCGCGGGGTTGCGAATCGAGCCGCCGATGTCGGAGCCGCACTCGAGCCCGGTCAGGCCCGCCGCTAGCGCCGCTGCCGATCCGCCCGAAGATCCACCCGGAATGCGCGACAGGTTCCAGGGATTGTTCGTGGTTCCGTAGATATCGTTGTAGCTCTGGAAGTCGGCGAGGTTCAGCGGGACGTTAGTCTTCCCCATGAACAGCGCGCCGGCGTTCTTGAACTCGATCACGGCCTGCGCGTCGCTGGTCGCGATGTAGTCCTTGAGCATGGGCAGGCCCCAGGTCGTGGGCAACCCGGTGATGTTATAGGCCTCTTTGATCGTCATGGGCACGCCGTGAAGCGGTCCGATCACAGTCCCCTTCGACAGCGCGACATCGGCCTCGTCCGCCGCCGAACGAGCGCGCTCAAAGTCGCGCACGACCACCGCGTTCAGATCACCGTCGAGAATTTCGATTCGGGAGATGTAGTGCTCGGTCAGCTCGCGAGAGCTGATCTCCTTATTGCGAATCTTCTCGGCCAGTTCTCCAGCGCCCGCGAAACTCAGATCGTCCATGAATCGTCCTCCGTGGCTCTCAGAATATCACCCACGACGGAGTACTACAGCCCGAGCAAGGACTCGTAGTTCTTGCTGTAGAAGTGATCGAGTTCTTCCGACGTGGCATCGACGGCGTTCAGGCTGCGCTCGAAGTCGCCAAACGGGTCGCGCCCGCCTTCTGGATGCGGATAATCGGTATTGAACATGAGAATGTCCTTGCCGACGTTGCGCAGGACCCAACCGGCGTTCTCCGTGTGAAGGGGTGCAACCCGAACCTGACGCTGGAAGTATTCCGATGGCTTGAGGGAGAGCTTCTTCAAACCCATGTCGAACTTGCCGAGGAGCGACACGCCCATGTCGAGATTCATGAGACATGCGGGAAGCCAGTTGGAACCGAGTTCGACCAGGCCGATCTTGAGCCTCGGAAAGCGTTCGAGCACACCGTCGTAGATCATGCAGGTCAGCCAGCGCTCGATCGCGTGATGCAGCACGGGCAGGTCCTTCGGTTTGGTGGTCTCGATGTTCACGATCCGGTCCGCAAGAACACGCTCGACCCCGGTGTTCATGTAGTCCCTCGGCATGTTCCGGCCGCTGCCAATGTGGAGCGTGATCGGCACACCCGCTTCCTCCAGCATGGCCCAGAGGGGATCGTAGGCGATGTGAGAAGGTGCGCGCCCCTCCACCGCATCCGACCCGATCCATACAGCCTTGATACCCCCATCGAGAGCGAGCTTCAGGCTCGCGCGCGCGCGCTCGGGGTCCGCGAGGGGCAGGAACCCGACCGGATGTAGGCGCGAATCGCCTGAACAGAAGTCTGCCATTCCCCGGCTCAGCGCGTCGCAGCCGCCATAAACAACATCGATGTCCTTGGAGGGGAGGAACCGAGACAGGGAGATGAGCGGGAAGACGAGCTGAGCCCCGAGGCCGACGATATCGAGCAATTCGCTGCGCTCGGCCTTGTCGCTCGCTCCGAAGGCTGCCCACTGATTGAGCTTCTTGCGGTTCCCAAAGAGATCCGCTTTCAATTCCTCGGTCAGCTCGGGGTCCTCGCCATCGAGACGCTTCCTGGCCTGGTCCATTAGAGACCGCAACGCCGGCATGTCGGAGGGGAACATCCCCTTGAGCAGATTGCTCTTCACATAGTCGGATGCGTAGCTTTCCAGCCAACCCCCGAATTCCGTGATGTGGCCATCTGCGTCGTGGATGACGCGACCGTCTCTGTGGGATTGGGATGTGGATGGAATGGACATTCGACCTCGATTTGAACCGCCCCGGTTTCTCCGGAGACTCGTTTAGTTGAGTCCAGCCACCGTGGCCAGACTTTCTTGCTTCTCATAGTAAACCTGTTCGAGTTC
>JAAELY010000033.1 GCA_024226335.1 bacterium | reverse complement strand
GCACCCCTGTCTCCCTAATAAGACCATCCATTTTCGGCTGTTGAGAGCCGGCAGTCGGGGAATCTGGGGGCTCTCGAACGGACGCGGGCAGCCGGGCAGCTGCAAAGGGACTTCGGAGCGGCGGGAGGACGAGGCTCGACCGCTGGGGGGCCGGAGGTGAGCAGACGGTGCTCAAGCAGGCTCGTCGGACTGATCGAAAGCGGGAGGCCATGACAAAGCCGAGTACGCTCCCCCCCGCGCGCGTGCACAGGGCGCAACGTTCTTCTGGAGTGAGCCGACACCGCGAGCCATGCGCTCGGCGCGAGCGATCGGGCTGATCCTCGCCGGTCTGTCGATCGCCATGGTCCTCCCTGCGCCGCCGACCTTCGCGATCGACGTAGCGAGCACGCTCAAGGACGTGGTGGATCGCGTGGAGGGTCGTGATCTCTGGAAGGCCACCTTCACCCTGACACCCGACAGCAGCACGGCGCGGGGCGACGCCGCGTCGGTCCACTTCGCGCGCGATGCAGGATTCGAGGAGCTGAACATCCTGGGCAGCCGGGAGGCTCAGGGGTGGAGCGCGGTCGCCCCCGTCCCGGATCCGACCCTCCCGGCCGATGGTGCGTTCGACGCGGTCGCGATCGCCCAAGTGCCCGAGCCGCGCACCGTCCCGGCGCTCCCCGCGCTCCGAGTTGACAGAACACCGCTTCTCGGACGCTCGCCTGTAGTACCCAGATAGAAATGTCCGGTTTGTCCAAAGTAGAAATGTCCGCTTTCTCCAGCCGCCCGCGGTACCCCCGCGGGCATGGAGACAGTGAGCATGAGCTACGAAGAGTTGGACCGCGCGACCTTCATCGGGATGGCGTGCTTGGCGAAGTAGCGCTCGATTCTGATCCACGTGCGGTCGGGCGGGCCGTACTTTTTCTGGTTGATCCATTGTATGAGTTGGATGAGGCTTTTCTGGACCGTAATGAACTCGTTGCTGGTGCCTGAGTGCGGTAGCGCCTGGTACCAGCGTGTTCTTGAATGGCTAGGAGAAGTCCAGCCATCCATTGCGATCCAGCGCGCGCACTGTTGGTATGCGCGAACGGGCTCCGGCCGCTTGAGACTCCCCTGAACCCGTAAGTACCGGCGGCGGAGACGTGCCGATGCGGCCCGGAATTCATCGTACTGTTGGCGCAGGTAGTACCATGTCTCACGGTCGTTGGAGGGTGTGGCGGGTGGTAGCCTAAAGAAGAGTCCGTCCTCGTGTCGTCTGGACCAGTGCGAATAGGGATTCAGTCGCAGGTACTCCCAACTCTCGAGGTACCAACGGTAGAAAGCGGCTTCTAGACCGTGGAATCTCCCGTTGATCTGGCTCAGCGCCTTAGCACGCTGAGCCGTGCTGAATCCCGGTTTGTGGCCTCCGCGGAAACCTGGCAGGACGATTCGAACACTTCGCAAGAACCGCCGCTTTTCGGGGGTGGTTCCGGCGTCGCCCAGGATCGTCCAGTCGTTCTGGCCGACTACAGAGAATATGCCCGGTGGGATGCTCGCTTTAGATCCGGGGAGGACCGAACCCTGAGCCTTCGTGAGGATTTCCGAAACCACAGCCGCCGCTCGGGCCTCTGCGAGTTCTCGATTCTCCGCTGGCGTTCCGGAGCGCGATGCGCTCCCCAACACCTGAATCGATCGGCGCTTGGGAATCAGCGCAGCGTGCTTCTGGATCTCCTTGAGCCCCGTCGTCCGCAGCCATTGCTCGTGCTTGGGCTTCAGCCGGTAGTCGTCCACAGCGAAGTCGTAGAGGAGATAGACCCATGGATAGCGGTTCGCGTTCCTAGCGATCGTCGCTACCTCTCCAGATGACAGTCGTGCTGCACGGATCTCAGCTGGAGATTCGGTCAGGTAGAGCTGCTTCTCGAGGGACGTGGGCATTAGCGGTACGGAAGCGGCTGTCGCACAGCGAAGATCACTGATCCAGACACGTCAGGAGGGTTCGGTACGTCGGGGAGTATGCACTTCCCGGCAACGACCTCTACTTGCGTGCCATCGAAGGGAATGCGGACTGTCGTCACCGACCCGGGTTCGAACGCGAGATCGTCGGCGCTCAATTCGAGGTCTTCCTTGGGCAAACGGTTGCGCTGCTCGGCGGATAGAAGTTGGGTCGCGAGACTCCCAAGGCTGACATCCGAGCCGCTGGCCGGCACGGAGATCACGTTTCCATCCAGCACGAACGCGCCAGCATCGAGGAGGTCTCGGACGTCGTCCTCCAGCGATTCGCCCAAGATGTGCTCGACAAGACCCCGCAGACCGCCGGCCCCGGGCAGCGATGCCTCCCTTGAGAGAAGACGCTCTGTGTAGAAGCCGCAGTGCATCTGGAGATGGACCCGCAGCCGAGCCCTGATTCTTCGCAGGCGCTCATCTGCCTCCCACCGATCGCGGGCGTCTTCGGACGGTTGCATCACCGGCTTGACCGCCCCTGCGACCAAAGCGAGGAATCCAGAGATCCTGCGAAAAGCCTCGGTGCGGGCCTTGGTGTCGAGGATCTTCCTGATCTGGTCGGCATCGATCTCTTCCTTCCCCGACCACAGGGGGTTGATGTAGTCAAAGAGGGATGATGCGAGTTCGAGCGTCAGACGATCACGCCGAACTTGCTCGCGAGCTTCTTCAGATGTCTGGTCCCGAGGAGTATCCAGCTGCGCGGGCGCGGGAGGCGGGAAGTTTGGGTCGTAGGCTTGCTGCGCCACGGGATTGATCATGTTGCGATAGATGTCGAACCCAACGTTGAGAGCTGTGAAGACGAAGCCGAATTCGTTGTTCATCGCGTCTTCGAAAGCTGCGTCGCCGTGTGAGGCGTCGAAGGATCGAACGGGGTCGTCGTCTGCGGGGTCTCCAAAGCCGAAGATCGCGGGCACCTGAAAGAGGTAGTCCAATGCCAGGCGCGCGATGACCGTGGATCGGTCATCCCACCCCGAACCTCCGCCCGTGTCTCGGAGAGCAGTCGACCATTCTGAGGCGAGGTTCTCATCAATCAACACCTCGGCGATCCAATGACCGTTCGACGAGATGAAGTCGTCATCGAAATCCAAGCAGTCGAGTTCAATCAGTAGGACCGGCTCAATCGACTTCTGAACGAGCCGGACACAGAATCTCTTCTCGAGATCGAAGACCTTGATGAGCAGGGCTCGGTCTCGATACGGGTTCGTGACGGTTCGGGTAGAGGAGTCCTCGAGAACCGACTCTCCAGTTTCAGTGACGACAGTCTTTCGTAGTTGCTTCTCCACATCGGTGGATTTCAATGTACGCGATCGGATCTGATTGACTGCCGCGCTCGCAGCACGCGTCACGCTCTTCTTGAACCCGCCACTGACCTTGGCTCCGTACGTGTTCGCACCGTCTTTCACGCTGACCGAGCCTTCACCGTTGATGTTCCAACCCTCGGTCTTGGATGTGGAGTTGGTGATCTTGAGTATGTCGCTCTCGGATCCACCCCGTTCGCGAGTGGACGACTGCTCGTCGGAATCGGTTGTCTCGGACTTCAGCGTCTCCCTTCGCGTGCTTGTGATCTTGAGATGCGCGATCTCGAGAGGGGCGAGGGAGAGTGTCGCCGCTACGTCGAAAGCCTCGAGACGTTCGAAATGCCACTGCTGCTCGAATCGAATCAGCGCACCCAGGCGCAGGTGCACACCGTCCCAGCTCTTCGGTCGTGCGCCGCCGATCACGGGGCGCGGCGCGTTCCCGTCTGGGTTCGGCTTGCCCGACGGCGAGTCGACATCCGCGAGGGGTACGATCTGGTGGAAGTGCACCGTATGATGCGGCCCCGCTCGGAAGGAGGGGAGTGCGCACGGATCCTCGGGGGCCTCACAATCCGACTTCCGATCTTCGGAACAAGGCAACACTCCAGACCATTCCGTCCGGCAGTCGGGGTCGTTGACACACTCAGCGCTGATGCGTGCCGGTGATTCGCATCCGCAAAGACCGGCTGCGAGTTCCTCGCCCCGGACCTCAAGGTGGAATTCTCCGTCGACTACCTCGGCAACTCGGTCGATCGCGACGCGAACGCAGTTGAATTTGACGCGTACTTCTCGACAGTCTCGTGCCGAGCCTGTGATGCGGACTCTCGATAGCCGTTCGGTCGCGGGGTCGCCTTCGGCATCCGGAGGGTTCACTATCAGTTCACATGCCATCATTGCTTCTCCAACCACATCATCAGAAGGGAGTTCTGATGCGGATAGGAAGTTTAGCACCCCTATCACCGTAATAAGACCATCCATTTTCGGCTGTTAAGAGCCGGTAGTCGGGCCAGCAGGCGATCGAGTTCAGGCCGCTTGGTCTTGGAGCCGCTGATGCCTTCGTCCAGGTACTCCTCCACGATCTCGAAGTCCCGGGCCTTGGCGTAATCCCTCAGGCCATCGAGTTGGAGATCGACCGTCTGATCCGCTGTGGAGCACCTTGCGTAGATTGCTGCCTTCATGAATTCAGTGTGACATATTCAAATAAGCATGACGAATTCAACCTCTCTACCTATTCTCTCCGAGTGGGAAGTTCAGCCAAAAAGAGAAAGCACGGGGGCCGGCGTGAAGGCGCAGGGCGGCCCCCGACGCTTAAGGAGTCCGCAATGCTCAGCGTGCGGGTCGAGCGGAGTCTCCTCGATGCTCTGGGGCAGTTCGCGGGGGACGAAGGCGTCTCTGCCTACGTGCGGGGTCTATTGCAGAGACATGTTCGATCGAAGCGGCGACGGTGAGGTCCTACGCTTGGTCGAGGGTGGCACCTTGGCAAAGGACTGATGGGTGTTCGGGACTCACCGGAACAAAGCGTTTGAGGGAGGAGACTCAATGTTCATCATCTGCATACTTGCTCTGGTTTTCGGACTCCAATCGGCTGCTACGGCCTCGGTAGCGCCGGACGACATTCTGGCCGCTGGTGAGTTGGGTCCGCTTGGGCTCGTTTCGATCATCACGATTGATCCCGCGACTGGGGACCGGACCGTAATCTCGGGGTGTACCGACGATGCGTGCTCCAGCACCATCGGGGCCGGATTCGGATTCGTGTCGGATCTAGGCTCTGGTCTGGCCGTTGATCGCAGCGGCGAAATCTTCATGGTCGGCAGGATGAGGATCGAAAACGAGAACGACGCCGTTCCTGAGTACTCTGTGTTTCGTATCAACCCAGATACGGGTGATCGGACGATAGTATCCGGTTGCGTTGAGAACTCTCATGTTTGCGCGGTCATTAGGGGAGATGGCCCGATGGAGCTTCTTGGTTCATTACTGGGGCTCAAGGTCGTGTCCGGCCCCGCTTCCACCTTGTCGGCCCTACCTGCCTGGGGTCCCGCTCTTCTGGCTGGCGGAACCTGTCAACGCCGATGAGACACTCGATTGTTTGTAAGCGGTGGACGAACCGCATCCTCGGTCAGTCCGGGTTGAGCGCGGCCCGATCGAGATTCTGCGGGAGCAGAGCATCGAGTTGGTCCAGCGAGGTGAGCGTCGGCAGCACCTCGAACAGGTGCGCCAGGTAACGGCTCG
>JAAELY010000032.1 GCA_024226335.1 bacterium | reverse complement strand
TCCGCTCAAGCTACGGCCTGTTCGGGATCGTGTTCGAAGTGACCATCAAGATCCGGCCCACAACAGCCCTTTCGGTGCGGCACTACTCGTTGAGCCTTGTGGACTTTCGCAAGTTCTTCCCCATCTACAAGGCGCGCGGCTTCGCGGTAATGTACTACATCTTCCCCTATGCTAAGCGCGTCGTGGTCGAGATCCGGAAGGACAATCCTGATGCTGCGCCCAAGTCGCGTATGACCTGGGCCTACCGCAACCGGTTCTGGCGAAAGTACGCACCCGCCATCGCGCTGTGGATCGACAAATACATCGAGAAGCGGAAATTGCATGCCAGCGCCCAGGATGCGTTCTTTTACGGCTTGCGCCGGCTCATGGTGTGGTGGGTCCGTTCCAACCGCACCTGGCCGCACGCACAGATTATCGACTACCCGCGCAATCCGGGCGAAACTAAATATCTGTTCAGCATGTGGTCGTTCCGGGAGACCACGTTCTTCGACACTCTGGAGGAGTATTGCGATTTCTGCATTGCCCATGCAGACAACACCGGCTTTCGCTGCAATCTTCCTTCGGTCGGCTATGCCATCGCTCGCGACTGCGAGGCGCTCCTGTCTTACACCTGGGAAGGGCCGGGCATGAGCATCGACCCCGCCTCTACCGGCGGCCGAGCCTGGGAAGAGTTTCTCCATGCGTACAACGATTTCTGCAGCCAACGGGGCGGGATCCCGCTCTTCAATCAGACGCCGTTCCTGACGCCCGAGATGGTCCAACGCGCTTTTGGACCGCGGCTCAAGAAGTTCGCCGACGCGCGGGCGGTGCTCGACCCGCAAAGGCCGCTTGCTGGATCGGCATTTCCGCGAGCTTCTGTCTCTCTAAGCACCCGTGGCCTTGACGAACCAGCGGATGAGGGGGAATGACATCACCCTCGGCAGATTGCGCACCGTCTTCAGAAACAGCTCGACCTGAATCGGGAAAGCGATCTCGTAAGGCCGCTTGGGCAGCTTCTTCAGGATTTTCCGCGCGCAGCGTTCTTT
>JAAELY010000031.1 GCA_024226335.1 bacterium | reverse complement strand
TGGCAGCCCGCCAGCCGAATCCGGCCTTGCGAAGTGGAACCCAAAAGTTCGTAACCGATGTAGGCGTCCGACACGAGGACGCCGTCGAAGTCCGCGAAGAACTCGGCCGGCCCGGCCCGCGAACGATTCTCGGTAAATGAATTTCCATCGTCAACAAGCGACATGACTTCAACCACGATGCGTGAGATTATGCACATCTGCGCCGATCGCGCAAGACCATCGGCGACCTTTTTTCAAAAAACTTTTCGGGGCGCGTCAGCCGGCTCTTGAATAACGTCGTCGTCGCTTCGCAGAACCCAAGTCGATGCCGTTGATAATCAACGACAGCTGGGTCACGTCGATCTCCATCTGCCGGCGATTCGGACCCGCCGTGGACTTCTCGAAGGCTCCCGATTCGAGCCGCTTGTACCAGATCCAAAAGCCCTGCCCGTCCCACCCCAGCAACTTCAGTCGATCTTGCCGACGATTGATAAACGCAAACCAGTGTCCCGACGCCGGGTCCTCCTTGAGCACCGACTCGGCCAGCAGGCACAAGCCGCGAAAGCTCTTCCTCATGTCGACCGGTTCCAAGAAGAGAAATACGCGTGTTTGATGCGAGAAGTTCAGCATGCCCCCTCCTTCAGCGTCGCGAGGATCTGACCCAGCCAGGTGGCATCGCATTGCGTCGGCACGATGACTCGGCACCCGTCCGCCAGCACGATTTCACAGCCTGCTCGCGTGGCCGTGGGCGGAGAGTGGAGTTGAACGGGAACGAACTTGGCGACGGAGTCTTCCTGTGCCTCGCTCCTTCCAGCAGCCGGTTCGTCCTGGTGTTGGCGTTCCTGGAGCTTCCGACGCCATTGGAAGAAGGAACTCAGGGGCACTTCGTGTTCACGACAAAAGGCGGAAATGCCCAGTCCGCTCGCCCGCTGCTCGCGAATCACTCCCCGCCAATAACGGTCTCGCTCCAAGTTCCGCCGTCGAGCCATCGTCAACCTCCGCGTGTTGAATTCCTGGAAATAATCCCAGAATAAACCACGCGCCAAGACGGGCGGCTATGTTGCGGTCACTTCTGTTTGGGCGAGAGAAGGGTCGAGCGGTCTGCCAGAAACCTCGGATCGAGTGTCCTGTCACGCGTTGGATTGCCGAGCGAATTCCGTCGTTGAAGTTCACGTTCCTGCCTCTCTTGCAAGAGCCGCTCGGCCAGTTCTTCGCGGCTGATGCCACCCGCAGGGCCAAATTGCGGATCAAACGTATGTGCGTCATCAACGATCCCGCCGGTACCGATCATGGGCGGTATCAACTGCGGCGTCCGCGACCGGAACCTGGGATCGATCGCCGTGCCTTCGTCTCTGGCAATACGATTCGGATCGATCCGCAGGGTTTCCAGAGTCGGTGTCGAGGGCAGGTGCCGGGGATCGATGGTCGGACCGTCCGGCCGAAGGGTTGATGAGGCGCTGGTCGATGGATTTCCGTCATCCGATTTCATGTGACTTCGCTTGGTGGCCAGGCCGGAATCACGATAGTCCGTCCTGTGGACCTCGATATCCGTGCCGGTCTCGAAACCGCCACGGGACAAAGCCGCCTTCGATTTGAGGTACCAAGCGGCGAGGTGCGTGTCTTTCCAGCTCTGAATGTCGGGACGGGTCGACCATCTCATCTGGCCTTTCTTGAAATCCGATGACTCCGAGTAGCTCCACACCTTGTCGTCACCAAGAATGACGCTACCTCCCACGCCATTGCCGCGAAAGATCTCGCCGGCCGTGAGGAAGATCTTGGCGGTGCCCGTTTGGCATGTTAGGTGGGGGCGTTGATGCAGAAGATCTTGCTGGTCGTGCGGTCGTAGACCCAAGCCGGTTGGCCGTTGATGACAATGATGTACCCCTTGGATGTCGTCGTGAAAACGATCTGACCGGGGGCAACGAGATCTTCCGTGTAGCGATCGTTTGGAATTGCGTCGGTATACAGCCGCGACTGGTTGGAGTTGCCGACGGCATACAAGGTCACGCGCGGAATGTTCAATGAAACGCGGTATTGCT
>JAAELY010000030.1 GCA_024226335.1 bacterium | reverse complement strand
TGCGAAGCGCGATGCATCCGCCTGCGCTGCGTCGCGCGACCCTCTGCAGATCTACGGATCTGCGATCGGATCACGCTTCTTGCTCAGGCGGCGACTCCCGCTTCTCGCTCGAATCCTCCCTGTGCAGAGATTCCCTAGCAGACTTCGGAAACCCATTCCCGGGTCTGGTAGCCTCCGACGTGCATTTCAATCCGCCTGCCGAGCGGGGAGCGAATTTCACCGTCAGAGTTCGAAGGGAGATAGAGTGACTGAAACGACCGAGACTTTCGTCCTTGCCGCAATCGTCGCCGCACCGATCTACTTCGACAAGCAGGCTTCCACGGAGAAGGCCTGCGGGCTGATCTCGGACGCCGGACGCGCCGGAGCGACGCTCGCTTCTTTTGGGGAGACCTGGCTCAGTGGTTACCCCTGGTGGATCCGCACCGAAGGCTTCGCGAACTCACTCCAGATGAAGGCTCGTGCCGAGTACATCTTCAATGCGATCGAGGTTCCCGGTCCCGAGACCGATCAGTTGTGCGAGGCGGCCAGGGAAGCGGGTATCGACGTGACGATTGGCGTCGTCGAACTCGATCCGATTTCCCGAGCTTCGGTCTATTGCACGCTTTTGTTCATCGGCCGGGAAGGAGTTCTTCTCGGGCGCCACCGCAAGCTGAAGCCGACGGACTTTGAGCGGCGAGTTTGGAGCGAAGGCGACGGGTCCAGTCTGTCGGTCTACCAGAGGTCGTACGCGCGGATCAGCGGATTGAACTGCTGGGAACACCGAATGATGCTTCCGGGCTACGCACTCATCGCGCAGGGGACCCAGGTGCACGTCGCCGTCTGGCCGAGTGGGAGCGATGACGTACTTGCGAGAGCTTTTGCGGCTCAGGGTTCGTGCTACGTGATCTCGGTTGGGGGTCTACTCCGCGAGCAGGACATTCCCGATCGCTATCGCGAGATTTTTCCCAAACCGGACGAAGACGCCGGATGCAGCATCATTGCTCCCGGGGGAAACATCATCGCGAGTTCGACCAAGACGGAAGAAACGATCGTGACTGCTGAAGCGAAGATTTCCTGGGTTCTCGGCGCGAAGTCACTCTGTGATATTGGCGGTCACTATTCGCGCCCTGACGTGCTGAAACTCAATATCAACACCGAACCGTCTCGCCGAATCATCAAGGATGCACAATGAGTCGCTACCGGAATGGCCTGCCTCAACTGGGCGACGATCTCTTTCTGGCCGATGGAGGTCTGGAAACTACACTGATCTTCCACGACGGTCTGGAACTCCCGCACTTCGCAGCATTCGATCTCTTGAAGACTCGAGAGGGGAAGGCGACTCTCCGCAAGTACTTCTGCACCTACGCAGAACTGGCCAAGCGTTTCGGCACGGGCCTGATCCTCGAAAGCCCGACCTGGCGGTCTAATCCGGACTGGGCAAGCCTGCTCGGCTACTCGGTGGGCGAATTGGATGAAGCGATCCGCGCTGCGGTCGAGTTGCTCGAAGGAGTTCGCGACGAGTACGCGACCGATCAGACTCCAGCCGTCATCAGCGGTTGCATCGGTCCGCGCGGAGATGGATACGTGGCCGATCGGGCCATGTCCGCCAAAGATGCGCAGGTCTACCACGCTGAACAGATTGCGAGCTTCGCTCGCACGGAAGCGGACATGGTTTGCGCCGTTACCATGAACTACACAGAAGAGGCCGTGGGTATCGCCAACGCAGCTCGTCAGAGTGGAATGCCCGTCGCAGTTTCCTTTACGGTCGAGACCGATGGCAATCTTCCAACGGGCCAATCTCTCGGCTCCGCGATCGAACAGGTCGATGCGGACTGCTCGGGCTATCCGGCCTACTACATGATCAACTGTGCGCATCCCAGCCATTTCGAGAAATCGCTTGGCGGCGGAGAGGACTGGCTCGACCGTATCCGCGGCTTGAGGGCCAATGCCTCGCGCATGAGTCACGCCGAACTCGACGAAGCACCCGAACTCGATGCGGGCAATCCCGTCGAATTCGGTCGCGAGCACGCAGAACTCAAGAACCGACTGCGAAACCTGAGTGTGTTGGGGGGCTGTTGTGGGACCGATCACCGACACGTCGAGCAGATTGCTACGGCGTGCCTGCCGATCTTCCGCACCGCGACCTGACTATCGGGATCTGTCATCAGTTCGGGGATTTCGACCGCAAGGAGAACTCAATGGAGATGAAGGATGCAAACAGTCTTCTCGAACCGGGATACCTCGATCTCGAGACCGGCTACCGGCGTCTGTCCGACGGACAGCTCCACGTCGCAGCATGGACGACGATGCCGGGATGTACGGGCAAGATGTTCGAATGGTGGTTTGGCTACCTGGAAACGACCGAGCAGTACAAGCGGTGGCATCCCAAGGATCATGTCTGGTGTGAATGGGACGGAGAGCGCGGAACGGGACGCTATGTCGGGGGCACGCATCGCGTCCACGAGTACGTCGGTGGCGAACTCCAGAAGCTGAGGATCCATTTCCGCGATCCGGCCGAGTATCTGGACACTTCGCGTTTTGCAAAGGCGGGAGTTTCAGCGGCCGTATGTGCGCGGGTCGGGCTTCTCGACGGCGACGTCTGGGCCGGGCATCTGATCCACCTGAGCCGCGATACGGACTACGGATGCGAGCTGCGCAGCCGCTTCTGGCTGGGCGATTTCGATCCGCCGGCGCTCGCGCCCGATTCCGATGCCCGCATCCAGATTTTTCCCGATCGAAGCGGAGAGGGTCTCATCAAGCACTGCCACGAGGAGATGACCTACCTGTCTGGATTCCTGCCCGATCTCTATGCGAAAGAGGCGTAGGAGGCGACTCGAGTCGCTCGATTTCAGTCGAGCAGACGGGCCTTCAGTTCGCGCTTCAGGAATTTCCCATTCGGGTTGCGCGGCAAGTCCTCGTCCATGAACCAGATGCGCTCGGGGATCTTGAATCCCGCGATGCGTTCACGCGCGAAATCCTGCAAGGTCTCGGCCTCGAGGTTCTCGCCCGGCTTGCAGACCACCGCCACGCCGACGATCTCGCCGAACTTCTGATCGGGTACGGCGAACACCGCACATTCCTTTACGGCGGGGTGAGCGAACAGAGCGGCCTCTACCTCGACGCAGTAGATGTTTTCCCCGCCACGTAACACCATGTCCTTGGCGCGGTCGACGATCGAGATGAAGCCCTCCTCGTCGAGGGTTGCGAGATCGCCGGTGCGAAACCAGCCCTGTGGAAAGGATTCGGCCGTCGCGTCGGGCTTGTTCAGATATCCGCGCACATTGTTTGGCGCGCGCACCACGAGTTCTCCGACTTCCCCACTGGGTAGCGTGTCGAAGTTCTCGTTCACGATCTTTGCCTCGATGACCGGTAGGGCCGGCCCCACAGTCTTGGGTTTGTCGATGAAGAAGTCGCCCGAGTTCACTGAAATCACGCCGCAGGTCTCGGTCAGTCCATAGCCCGTGCCCGGCCGTCCCTTCTCCAAACCCTTTTCGATCTTCTCGACCAGGTCGGGTTGAACTGCGGCACCACCGCCGCCCAGAGATGCCAGGCTTGAAGTATCGTGGGCGTCGAAGTCCGGATGCTCTACCAGTTCGCGCGACATCATCGGCACGCCGGTAAACGCGTCGACGCTCTCGCGCTCGATGATATGCAGCGCCTCTTTGGCATTCCACTTGTACATCAGAATCAGCCGACCGCCGCTGGCCGTCACCGGATGGACGCAGCAATTGCAGCCGGTGACGTGAAATAGCGGGACCGCGAGCAAGGTCGTGGCCTGCTTGTCCTCTTGCGGGGATGGATCATTCGCGCGCTTGGGATTCGGCTGTGCAACCGTCTGTAGTGTGTTCCAGAAGGCCATGTTCAGAAGATTGCTGACCACGCCGCGATGGGTCATGGCGGCCCCCTTAGGGAAGCCGGTCGTGCCCGAGGTGTAGAAGATACAGACATCGTCCTCGGGTTGGATTTCCGCATTTGCGATGCCATTTGCATCGCTCGATATGGCTTCTTGCCACGGAATGACTCCGTCGGGAAGTGGTTTCGTGGCGCGCACGCAGACGATATCGAGCGCTGAATTGGCGCGCACCGCGTCGAGGTGGGGCTGAATCGTTTCGAGGCGCTGCTCATCGCAAATCAGGAATTTCGGAGTCGAATCGGTCAGGCCGTATTCCATCTCGGGTCCCGTCCACCAGGCGTTCATGCCGACGACGGCCGCGCCCAGCTTGACGATGCTCCAATACGACAGGATCCACTCGGGATAATTGCGAATGGCGATGGCGACGCGGTCGCCGTGGCCGACGCCTTTGGAGGCCAGAAATGCGGACAAGGAATCGACGATCTCGTGGGCTTCACCGTAGGTGACACGCTCATCGCCGAAGACGATGTAGTCGCGATCCGCATGGGCTTTCGAGCCTTCCCAAACGGCCAGTAACGATGCAGGCGCCGCATCGTAGGTGCGTGTCGGAATGCCGCGAATATCCTGTACCGACCACGCAAAGGGCGCGCCGGGGGCGGTCAAGGTTTCCCAAGTCTTCTTCAGTGCGGGACCCATCGAATCTCCTCGAAAACAGAGTAGGGCGGCATTATGGCTCAACTGTGTGTCACTTCGGGATCGGCGTTTCCGGCCCCGACGGGATATGCTCGCACGGACAGGCCACGCGAGGAGCGCGGCCGGGGAGTCGAGATGGATCGTTTGCGCGTTGGGACGCTCGCGGACTCCGAGATGTTGAACGCATCGCACGAGCGACGACGCGCCCTCCTGTCTCAGACCGCGGAGTCCGGCCTCGATCACGTATTCGTCGCTGATCACATCAGCTTCCACACCGGGTTCGGCATGGACGGACTGATTCAGGCGGCGACGATCGCGGCGATCGAACCCAGGCTCTCCGTGCATCTGGGCGTGTACCTCCTGGCTTTGCGCCACCCGGTACCCGTAGCCCGCCAGATCGCCACGCTATGCGAATCGGCGCCGGGTCGACTTCTGTTCGGCGTGGGGATCGGCGGCGAAGATCGACACGAGATCGAGATCACCGGTGTAGACCCGCGAACGCGAGGTCGGCGTACGGATGAATGCCTGATCGCTTTGAGAGGATTGCTCTCAGGCGGAGCAATCTCGCATCGCTGCGAGTTCTTCGAGTTCGAAGACGCACTGATCCTGCCAGCACCGGATCCAGCGGTTCCTATCGTGATCGGTGGGCGCTCGAGTGCGGCGTTGAAAAGAGCGGGCCGATACGGCGACGGCTGGCTGGCGGCCTGGTGTTCGGCGCGTCGTTTTCGCGAGGCCGTCACCGAGGTCGACGCCGAGGCCGAACGCGTGGGACGGACGCGCACCACGTGGCAGCACGGATTGCAGGTCTGGACCGGTATCGATGAGGATCGCGGGCGCGCACGAGAGCGGCTGGCCGGAGAGATGCAACGCATGTACCAGATCCCGTTCGAACCTTTCGCGAAATACAGTCCCTGCGGTACACCGAGTGAGATCGCTGACTTCCTGGCTCCCTACGTAGAGGCCGGGTGTAGCGACTTCAATGTGTTGCCCATCGCCGAGTCCAGTGAGGTCGGTATCGAGGCGATTGCCGAGGTGCGCAGGCTCTTGCTCGAAGTGGCCAAGCGTTGATGGATCGGGACCCGCCCTCGGCTCTTCTGCCTATCCTCCCAGCGCCTGGTACACCGAAAGCGCGACGATGCCGCCTCGGCGATCACCAAGTAGATCGGCTTCCATCCGGTTCATGACGTACGCGATGGACACGCGGGCATCCAGGTCGACGATCGCCAGCGACCCACCCCAACCGCCCCAGAAGAAGGAACGCTCATTCGGACTGATGGGCATGATCGGACTGTTCAGCCCGAAGCCCATGCCAAAGCGAATCGGTACCTGAAGCACTTTGTCGGGACCGTTGGTCTGTTCTTCGAGGGCTCGCGCAACTCCGGCTTCCGACAGGATCTTCACGCCGTCCACGCTACCGCCACACGCCAGTGCCGAGTGAACCCGCGCTACCGAGCGGGCATTGCCGATGCCGCCCGCAGCTGGAATTTCGGCGCGTCGCCACTCACTCGTGCGAGGCTCTTCACCGGTGATGTTGCAGCTAGTCATGGTGCGCGTACCGATCGAGTTTGGATCAGTGTTCGCGGCAGACGCCAGGGAATTCGCAGGCGGGACCAGTTCGCCGACGCGCGAATCGTGCTTCGGGTCGAGTCCGATGTGGAAATCGGCACCCAGCGGTTCGGCGATCTCTTCGCGGAAGAAGGTGCCGATGCTCTTGCCCGACACGCGACGCACGATCTCGCCCTGAAGATATCCCTGCGTCACCGCGTGATAGCCCGAAGCCGTTCCCGGTTCCCACCACGGAGTCTGGGCCGCGAGCCTCGTGCAGATTTCGTCCCAGTCGTAGAGTTCGCTCGCATCCTTGACCGCCGGGTCGAAACCCGAAACGCCCGCGCTATGACTCATGACGTGCTTGACCCGTACGCCTTCTTTCCCATTGGCGGCAAACTCGGGCCAGTAATCGGCGACCGGTGCATCGAGATCGATCTGTCCGCGATCGGCCAAGACCAGCACGCAAGTGGATGCCATGGTCTTGGTGGTGGAATACACGTTGACGATCGTGTCTTCTTGCCAGGGGGAGCCATCGGGTGCTGCGTCACCGGCCCAGAGGTCTACGACCGGTTCGCCGTCCTTCGTTACCGCGACACTTGCGCCCAGTTCGAGGCCATTGTCGAAATTCGCGCTGAAAGCTTCGCGCACCGGTTCGAAGTCCGATCTGCAAAATCCCTTTACATCCATGGAGATCACCCCAATTTCAGTTTCGTTTTCGGTTGGCCCGATTATGCCCGAAGTTCTGCGACGGGTGTATCAGACCGAGAAACGGTAACGGACCGGTATATGCTTCAACCCAACGACGAAGCTGGAGCGAATCCACTCGGGCTCGCCGATCAATTCCACCGATTCGATCCGACGCGAGAATTCTCTGAGCAGCGCTCCCTGTGAGCGTCTCGCGAGATGTGCACCGAGGCAAAAGTGTTCGCCGATGCCGAATCCCAGATGCGGGTTCGGATCGCGATCCACGCGGAACTCGAAGGGTGCCTCGAACATACTCTCGTCCCGATTCGCCGATGCATACTGCAGGAGGAGTTCGTCCCCCTCGCGGATCTTCTGGCCGCGTAGTGCGGTGTCCCGCGCGGCGGTGCGTTTCATGTAGTTGACTGGTGTGCTCCAGCGAACGACTTCCTCGACCGCAGAACCGACCAGAGAGGGATTGTTTTTCAACAACTGGAGTTGGTCGGGGTTTTCGAGCAACGCGAGAAGACCACCGGCGAGTGAATTCTTGGTCGTGTCGTGTCCGGCTGTGAACGCGATCAAGAAGTAGCCGAAGGTTTCCATCAGACCCATCGGTTCCGAATTCACTTTCCCGTTGGCAAGCACGCTCGCGAGGTCGTCACTCGGATTCGCTTTCCGATCTTCGATGACGCTTGCGAACATCTGATACAGCTCGAGACCGACCTCTTTGACCGCTTCGTCGCGGTCCATCCCCTTGCGCTGCAATTCCTCGTCGTCTGGGGCGAAGAGCTGATTCGTCAGTCGCAGGATCGCGGGTTCTTGGTCCTGGGACAATCCGAGAATCATCGACAGGATGCGCAGCGGATGCGCTGCGGCCACGTCGGTGGCGAAATCGCATTCACCTTCGCCCGTCTCACCCGCAAGCCTGTCGATGAGCGCCCTTGCACTCTCCTCGATGGCCGGTTCCAGTCGTTTGAGCGATCGTGGCGTGAACCACGGACTGGCGACCTTGCGGTATTCGCGATGCTCCGGAGGATCCATCTCGATGATCGTGCGCATGGCACCGAGGCCTTCGGAGTTATTGCGTACCTGATCGCGGGGCAACATCACGATTCCCGGTTCGCTCTTGAAGAGATCCGGTTTTCCGGAAATTTCCCGGATGTCATCGTGGAGCGTCACGGCCCAGAACGGCTCGTAGTCCGCAGACTCGCAACGCGCCAGCGGTGCTTCGCGCCGCAGTCGCGTCCACACATCGTGAGGCGGTCCCTGCTTCGCGTAGGCAGCGGGATGAATGAGTTCGTAGC
The DNA here is from genome assembly GCA_024226335.1 of bacterium. Lineage (NCBI taxonomy): Bacteria > bacterium. Next base: position 33,232 of record JAAELY010000030.1, on the reverse strand, counting down.
CGTCCTCGATCGCGCTCGTGTCGGTCATGCTCTCCTCCATCCTCCCCAAAGCAGCAAACCAATCCCTCGGGAAGCTCCGGTGTCTTTCTCGCTCGGACCATTCTGCCAGAGAGCGGCCCTCGGGAGGGTTCGATCGGCCGCTGGCCAAGACCGCTCGATCTATGAGAAGTTGCCTCGAACCGAGGAGGAGACCCGAAATGGCCAACGACGCTCAGACCCCGTTTCAGATCCAGATACCGGATGTGGAGATTGATGACCTGAAGCGACGTCTGCGAGCGACGCGCTTTCCGGACTCCGAAACTGTCGATGACTGGTCGCAGGGCATTCCGCTCGGATACGTCCGGGAAGTCTGTGAGTACTGGGCCGAGAAGTACGACTGGCGTGCCAGAGAATCTCACCTGAACGAATTCCCGCAGTTCAAGACCGAGATCGACACTTGCGAGATCCACTATATCCACGTTCGTTCGAAGCACGAAAACGCTCTGCCCCTGGTGATCACACACGGCTGGCCGGGGTCGATCGTCGAGTTTCAGAAGGTGATTGCACCCCTGACCGACCCGACCGCGCACGGAGGTTCTGCTGCCGATGCCCTTCACGTCGTTTGTCCGTCGATTCCGGGTTATGGGTTCTCGGGGAGGCCGACGGGTACCGGATGGGGAGTCGAGCGAATCGCAGATGCCTGGGGAAAGCTCATGTTGCGGCTCGGGTATCCGCGTTATGTCGCACAAGGTGGAGACTGGGGTGCGATGATCACCACCTGCATCGGCATGCGCGATCCTGATCACTGCGCCGGAATTCACTTGAACATGCCGATCGTACCGCCAGACCCCGAAACCATGACCGAACTGAGTGAAAGCGAAAAATCGGCACTCGCCGGAATGAAACACTATCAGGATCTGGATTCGGGCTATTCGAAACAGCAGAGTACGCGCCCCCAGACGCTCAGCTACGGACTTGCGGATTCCCCTTCCGGCCAGGCTGCCTGGATCATCGAAAAGTACTGGTCATGGATGGATTGCGATGGACATCCCGAAAACGTACTGACCCGCGATGAGCTACTCGATAATGTGATGATGTACTGGTTGACCAATGCCGGCGGTTCTTCGGCGCGCCTCTACTGGGAGAGCTTCAATACGCCGCCGATTGGCAAGGTCGCCGTGCCTGTCGGCTGCAGCATCTTTCCAAAGGAAATCTTCCGCACTTCCGAGCGCTGGGCTACGAAACATTTCGGCAAGCTCCTGCACTGGAACGAACTCGACAAGGGGGGGCACTTCGCAGCCTTCGAGCAGCCTGCGACCTACGTCGACGAAGTGAGGACATGCTTTCGCAGCCTCCGCTAGACGGCCAGCACGGGTCGTTTTGCCGGCTCTGATTTCGCTTCGAGATCGGCTTCCCATCCTTTAGAATGGCCGCGGAGCGTCGTGGCGTGCAACTGTCCGGCAGTTGTTTCGCCTCAGGGTGCGCGTCTCCGAAGGAACGGGTCGATGTTTGTCGCGCAAAAGGGAATCCCGAGAGCTACTCGGATGGGAAGGGCTTGCGTACTGGTTGCGTTGCTGGTTCCGATGCTCGCCCAACCACTTCGGGCTTCGGGCGCGGTATTCAACGTCGACAGCACCACGGATGCCGTCGATCTCGTGCACGGCGATGGTTTCTGTGCGACTGCCGCCGCCGAATGCACTCTGCGCGCGGCAACCCAGGAGGCGAACGCGCTCGCGGGTAGCGACACGATCGAGATTCCTTCAGGGACTTTTGTTCTTTCGCTTCATGGTGTCGGAGAGAACCTGGGAGCCACAGGTGATCTGGATCTGACCGAAGATGTGACGATCAATGGCGCGGGAGTGGGCCTGACGATCCTGGACGGAAATGCGGATGATCGCGTCCTCGAAGCGCACACTGGAGTCAACGCAGAAATCCTGGGGCTGACGCTGCGAAACGGCCGCTTGAGCAAGCTCGGATCGCTGGGTGGCGGAGGTCTGCGAAATCGCGGAACGCTGACGATTCGCGAATGCCTCCTCAGTGCGAACCACACCGGTGGCCTTCCGGGGGCGGGTATCTACAACGATGGAAACCTGTTCCTGATCGACAGCGCGGTGGACGCGAATATCGGTGAGCAGATATTCGGCGACTTCGGGGCGCCGGGAGGTGGTCTCGCGAATCTCGGCACCGCCAGCCTGACGGGGTCGACGATCAGCAACAACATCGTCGAATCCAGGTTTGGGGGTGCGGGGATCGACAATACGTCGACCGGATTGCTCACCGCGACGGACTGTACGATTAGCGGGAACGATGCACAGGAGTCGACCATCTCATTGACCGGGGGTGACGGTGGTGGGATCCGAAACACTGGAGGCATCGCAACGCTCACTCACGTTACATTGAGTGACAACTCTGGCGACGGTTCTGCTACGACGATTGCCAACACCGGAACCTTGAATATCAAGAACTCGGTTATCGCAAACGGCACAGGCTCGGCGTCAGCGCTGTGTAACGCAGCGCTGGATACGCAAGGCTTCAATCTCGCAGACGATACGAGTTGCGGACTGACGGCCAGCGGAGATCGCGTCGCTGCAGTGGCTGGTCTGGATCTGCTTTCAAACAACGGGGGTCCGACCGATACGCATGCGCTCCTGGCTTCGAGTCCAGCAATCGACGGGGCGGATCCGAATTCCTGCGCGGCCGCGGATCAGCGCGGATCTGCGCGCCCTGTCGATGGAAACTCCAGCGGCTTGGCTGTCTGCGACATCGGAGCCTATGAAGGCGTCGGCGACTTTGATGGAGATGGCGCGGATGATCCCAACGACAACTGCCGCTTCCGATCGAACGCGCCGTTTGCGGACAGTGGTGGTGTCGGTTCGCCAAGCCTTCCCGATGGAATCGGTGACGCTTGCCAGTGCGGCGATCTGACTGACGAAGGAATCGTGGCGACGACCGATGTCGCTTCACTCCGAGCCCATCTCGCAGATCCGGTCGGCACACCGCTGTCTCCCGCGGCCGAAGAGAAGTGCTCGGTGATCGCGCAGGCCAGCCCGTGCAATATTCTCGACGTCGCGGTCCTTATCCGCGCATTGCTCGGTTCCGGCCCCCCTCTGGCGCCGGTCTGTAGTGCTGCAACCTATACGAGCTTGGCGGCGCATTGGACCCTGGACGAAACAAGCGGACCGCTTGCCGACTCCGGTCCGTGGTTCAATACCGGAACGAATACCGGCGCAGTTTACGGAAGCGGCTCCAATGGGAAGATCGCTGGAGCGATGGACTTCTCAGGCAGCGCCCGCGTCGATGTGGCCGACTCGACTTCTCTTCGCCCTACCGGGGTTTCGGTCTCTGCGTGGGTTCGTGCCGATACGCTCGGCGCTGCTCGCGGTCTGATCGCGAAGGAGCAGACGGGCGGAGCCTCGTACCTGCTCGAGCTTCTTTCAGGCGGTCAGTTGCGCTTCCAGGTCAACACGGTCGGTGGTGGGGTGCTCGCGGTCAGTACGACGGGACTCATGAGCGTCGCCACCTGGACGCATGCCGTCGGAACCTACGACGAAACGACCGCGACCGCACGCATCTTCATCGACGGAGTGGATGCCGCTGCACCGGTGAGCGTGATGGCTCCCGATGTCGTCGACCATCAGAATCCAGAGGACTTCCGGATCGGCGCACGCTTCAACACTCCAAAAGATGCAATGGATGGTCTTCTGGACGATATTGCGGTCTTCAAGATCGCACTGAGTGCGGGCGAGGTCGCGGAGTTGTTCGCGAACGGACCTCCGACGCCTTAGCGTTCGCACTCTCGTGCGAACGCTAAGGCGAACGGATTCGAAAACTCGGGTCTACTTCTTGGCTTCGCGGCTGGCGCGGTACTTCTCGACCAGGTCCTTCTGGACTTCGGCCGGGACTGGCGCGTAGCGCGAGAACTCGAGTGTGAACTCGGCCTTGCCCTGACTCGCGGAACGCAGATCCGTCGCGTAGCCGAATGTCTCGGCCAGTGGGATCTCAGCGTCGACAGTGCAGAAACCGTCTTCCTCGACCGTTCCGGCAACCTGACCGCGGCGCTGCATGATCGTCTTGATGTAGGCGCCCTGGAACTCCACCGGGCCCTCGATCGACAGCGTCATGATCGGCTCGAGCACCGTCGGCTTGGCCTTCGGGTAGGTCTCGCGGAATGCGCCACGCGCCGCCAACTGGAAGGCGACGTCCGAAGAGTCGACCGTATGCGCCTGGCCGTCGTTGATCAGGGCGCGCACGCCGTTGACCGGCGCACCGATCAGTGTGCCCTTCTTGACGGCCGCCTTGAAGCCCTTCTCGCACGAGCTGATGAACTCGGTCGGAATGGAGCCACCCTTGATCTTGTCGATGAACTCGAACTCGGTGCCGTCTTCAATCGGCTCCAGATAGCCTGCAACACGGGCGTACTGGCCAGATCCACCGCTCTGCTTCTTGTGGATGAAGTTGAACTCCGCCTTCCGCGCAATGCACTCGCGATAGGCGACGCGCGGCTGACCGGTCTCGACCTCGCACCCGTACTCGCGCTTCATGCGTTCGATGTAGACCTCGAGGTGAAGTTCTCCCATCCCCTGGACGACTGTCTCGGCGCTTTCTTCATCGACAAAAGTGGTGAAAGTCGGATCCTCGCGCACGAAACGTCCGAGGGCCTTCCCCATATTGTCCTGGGCCTTCTGGTCGATAGGCTTGATCGAGAGAGAGATCACCGGATCCGGAACGTGCATAGAGGTTACGGCCACACGTTCACCGCTGGTGAAGGTATCTCCCGACGCGCAGTCGATGCCGAATAGCGCGACGATGTCGCCAGCCATCGCGACTTCGATGTCCTCGGTCTTGTCCGAGTGCATGCGAATCAATCGTCCGACGCGCGTTCTCTTTCCCGTGCGGGTGTTGGTGATCATCTCGCCCTTGCGCAACGTGCCTCGGTAGATCCGCACATAGGTCAGCTGACCGTAGCGTCCGTCGTCGAGCTTGAATGCAAGCGCAACCAACGGCTGTTCCGGATCGGTCTCGACCACGAATTCCTTTTCATCGTCGTCGAGGTCCAGACCGCGATTCTCGATATCGAGCGGGGAGGGCAGGTAGCGCGAGGTGGCATCCAGCAGCAACTGCACACCCTTGTTCTTATAGGCCGACCCCAGAAACACGGGAGTCAGATCCAGCGAGAGCACGCCCGCGCGGATCGCATTGTGAATCATTTCCTCGTTGAGGTTGTCTTCGAGGATGCCTTCCATGAGTTCCTCGGAGAACATCGAGACCGCGTCCAGCATCGTCTCGCGAGCGGCTTCAGCTTCGGCCAGCATGCTCTCGGGGATTGGCTCAGAAACCACCTCATCGCCGAGATCACCACGGAAGTAGACGGCCTTCATCGTGACCAGGTCGATCACGCCCTCGTGATCTGCTTCGAGACCGAGCGGCAACTGCATGAGCACTGCGTTGTGCTTGAGCTTGTCGCGCAACTGGGAGGTCACGCGTTCCGGATTGGCTCCCGCTCGATCGAGCTTGTTGATGAACGCGATGCGCGGAACGTCGTAGCGACGCATCTGCCGATCGACGGTCATCGACTGGGACTGCACGCCGGATACGCCGCACAGGACCAGGATCGCGCCATCCAGCACTCGCAGAGCTCGCTCGACTTCGATCGTGAAGTCCACGTGGCCCGGCGTGTCGATGATGTTGATGCGGTAGTCTCCCCACTGAGCGTAGGTGGCCGCGGACTGGATCGTGATGCCACGCTCCTTCTCGAGATCCATCGAGTCCATCGTCGCGCCCACATCGTCCTTGCCGCGCACCTCGTGCACGGTGTGAATCCGGCCGGTGTAGTACAGGATTCTCTCGGTCAGGGTGGTCTTGCCCGAGTCAATATGGGCACTGATCCCGATGTTGCGGACTTGGCTCAGTTCGGTGGACATCTTCGTTTCCTTTTCGAGAACTCGTTTTCAGCTCAGCCATCTGAGAGCAGCGTCAGCCGTCTCCGGTACACATCCCCTTCGCGGTTTGGCTTCAGGGCTGCAGGCGTCGGCACTGTTCGCAATATCCGTGCCCCCGGTGGGCGTGGCGGATTGCGTCTCTCTTCGTCGTCTGATGCGCCCTCTACCTAAAAGAAGTAAGTCCGACCGGCCGATTTGCCGGCGGGTTGCCGGTCGGGTGTCCAACTTTCCTACGAGTCACTTTGGAGTTCTTTCGAAATGGCTCTAGAAAGGACAGTTCCAGACGCTCGCAGAAGTTCCCGCGCTCACTGAATCCGCCCCCAAACCATCACTCCAGGGCGCAGTCGCCGGGGACACTAACACGGGCGTCGGCAAGTTGCAGGCAATATTTCGGCGAGCAATTCCGAAACCGCCAGAAGGTCTCCGACCGGTCCGTATTGGCACTCCTGAAGTCTGCATAAAAATCCTTGCAATACGCTTAGTTGCATCATTTTTTGCCGACTCCGACCCACCCGGGTGTCGATTGTGCATTCTTGTGACTTGTGAGCCGGAATCACAGTTTGTGACTTCGAGTCATCCCACTTCCGGTCCAGGGAACGACGGACCCGGAATCTGCCTATCGCTCTCTGTTTCCTGCATAAGTGCAACGAATCCGGGGTCCGCCGGTTAGTATGGGATGATGGTCAAACACCGCATTGCTCATCTGGTGAGCTGTACGCTCGTCCTGCTGCTGGCCCTCGCTCTTTCTCCAGATCTCCAGGCGGGTCCGCCGGAAGAGATCGCGGCGGCTGAGTACCTGGTGAAGCAGACCTGGATCGAGGGCCTGCCCTACGATCAGGCTCGCGCTCTCTCGGACGCCGGGATCGCGCGCCTGGCCGAGATCCTGGCCGACCCCGGCGAACTACAGTGGCATGCGAACGCGATTACCGCACTGGGCATGAGCGGTCACCGGGACGCATTTGAAGCACTGGGTGTTTTCGCAAATCGCACCCATTCGCGCGAGGTGGATCGGGATACCTATCGGGCCCTCAATGCGCTGCCCTTCGCCATGGGCCATCTGGCGCGCGTGGAGCCGCGCGCGCTGGCAAGGCTCGAGGCGGCACTCGCCGATTCTGAACTGCCTACATGGCAATACAAGCACCTGTCTGGCAGCCGTCTGCGCGATCAGATTCAGACGTCCTGCATCACCGGACTCGGACTCGCCGGACGTGCCGATCTGGTGCGAGCCCACCGGAGCAAGACAAAGCGAAACGCCACGAAGCGGAACTCGCCACGCGAGCAGAATCTGCTCGAAGCCGAAGCGCTCGCAGAACGCATCGATCGCGAAGGTCCGGACAGCGTTTTTCAGCGCGTTGGACGCGGAATGCCCCGAAAATGAAGCTCGCCTGTTTCGTCGGGATCGCGCTGGTCTTGGCTTTCGCGGGCATGGCCACGGCCGACAACACCGACAGACATGTGGATTCCCAGGTGTACTCCATACATGTGGACGTGGCTTCCCAGGTCGACATGCTCGAACTGCAGCTCTATCTGGAAGAAGCCCAGCGTCTGACCGTGCGATCTCAGGATATGGGAGTCGAAGATGATCCCTGTTGCACGAGCCTGGAAGCCATCTCGCTGGTTACCTTCGGAACAACCGGCGACGGGCTCGACGTTATTGACAATGCCACCGATTGGGCTGCGTTAGGCAGTATCAGAGCGATCGTCATGTCGATCAACTGGTGCGGAAGTGTGGTTGCGGGAATCGCAGGCTGCGCACAGAATCCAGGTTCGCGTATGGCGGTGGCTCTGGATGCAAATCCGACTGTGCTGGGCTTGGTATTTGCGCACGAGCGCGGTCACAACGGCGGGCTCTCGCATCGCGAGAGTGGAACCTGCACTCCGATGATGTCGGCTACGGCCGGTTCGAATCACGGCTGTCTGGACGTCAGTGAGTGCAACGCGCTACGCGCCCAGGGAAGCATCGGTGGGAATTGCGGTTGCCTCACCGGAACCGTCGGTGACCCGCCCGTGGCAAACGGAGCGGCCTGCGTCGAAGATTCGGTGGCAGGTATCTGTCACTCCTACGGCCTCTGCTCTCCGACTCCCGCAAACGATCTCTGTGCCAATGCTTCGGTTATTGCCGATGTGGATGTTTTGCAGACCAACGAACGCGCATCGACCGACGGGAGCGCGACCTGTGGCACCACGAGCACCGATATCTGGTACTCCTATCTGCCGCCCTGTTCCGGGACCGTAGAAGTCAATCTCTGCGACTCGGGGTTCGATACCGTCGTTTCGGTGCACGATGAGTGCACCGGCGAAACCACCAACGAGACGATGTGCGTCGACAGTTGCGCCACGATCTCCGACTGCCGTTCAAATGGAGCGTGTGTGTCGATTCCGGTGGTCTACGGCCAGACCGAACTCTTGCGCGTGGGGCGCGGCCCGGGAGGCCCGGATCCGTTCGTCCTACGCACGGATTGCACGGAGAATCCGCTTCTCGATAGCGACTCCGATCTGCTTACCGACGTGTTCGAATACGGGACTCTCGGCACCGACCCGGGAGATTCCGATAGCGATGACGACGGTCTCAGTGATGGAGAAGAGTATCTGACCGAGGGTACCGATCCACTCGATGCCGATAGTGACGACGATGGGCTCGATGATGGTGCAGAAGTCCTGACGCATAACAGCGATCCGCTCGACTCGGATAGCGACGACGATGGGCTCGATGACGCAACCGAGGTGAATACCTACGGATCGAATCCCAACCTTGCAGACAGCGACGCCGATGGTCTCGACGATGGCGCCGAGCTCCTGCCGGGTTCCGATGGCGATTCCGATCTACTGATCAATATTCTCGACCCGGACTCCGACAATGACACCTTCCTGGACGGTGCCGACAACTGCATTCTGTTTTCGAACGACCAGTCCGACAACGGAGGTGTTGGCAGTCTGATCGATCCCAATGCCTCGACGCCGGACGGCATTGGGGATGCGTGCCAGTGTGGGGATGTAAACAACGACGGTCGGGTCGATTCCCTCGACGCCTACAACATCGCAATCGACCTGATCTTTCCTTCAGCTGTGATCAACCCGACGGGACTCGCGAAGTGCGTGGTGCACTCGGCCTCTTCGAGTTGCGATCTCCTGCAGAAGGCAGTCATTGAACGCACAGTCGGATCGAACGGACTGGCGCCCGGCGTCCAGCAGCTTTGCTCCCCCGCAATCACCCCTTGACGCCTTTGGGTCTGGCGTGAGGAATGACGATGGCCGCGGATTGGTCTAGTTTACCGCCCATGCGGCACCCGACCCCCCACAGCGCGCATTTCGTGGATCGTTCCGTCCGCTCCAGCGGCCTGATCCTCCAGCCCGGTATCCCGATCTGTCAGACGGATCTTCCGCTCGACTGGTACCAGGAGGAGTTCAAGCCGTACGCGGAAGAGTACCTGGCGCTCCCGGATCGCAAGCCCGAAACGGTGCTGCCCTGGATGGATGCTTATGTTCATCCGGCACTCGATCACTTCGGTTCTGAGATCGCGTTGCTCGCTCACTACTACATGGGTGGTGAGATCGTGAAGCTGGTCGAGCGCTACGGCGGACAGATCTCGGACTCGTATCAGCTAGCGCGCCAGACGGTGCTACATCCCGAGAAGAAGATTTTCGTCGAGTCGGCGGTGCACTTCATGGCGGAAGCGATCTCGCTTCTGGCGGCCCCCGATCAACAGGTTTGGATCACGAATCCGAAATCCGGCTGCACAATGGAGATGATGGCCAAGGAATTCATGATCGCACCGGCGCTCGCAAAGCTCGTCGAGCGCTACGGCGATGACGTCATGGTGATCGCGTACATGAACACTTCGGGTCGCGTCAAGGCGATGGCGGGTCGCACCGGCGGAGCCGTGTGCACCAGTTCAAATGCCGCTGCGATCATGCGTTGGGCACTGGAGCGCGGACGTCGCATCCTGTTCGTTCCGGATCAGCACCTCGGGCGTAACGTCGCCGCACAGGTCGGAATCGATCCCGCAACAATCGCGTTGCTCGAAGGCGGACACGAAGGCGGAAACATTCCCGAAGAGCGGCTTCCCGAACTCGATCGCGCCCGGTTGATTCTCTGGGGTTCGTTCTGCGGTGTACACACCGTGTTCACGCCTTCGCAAGTCCAGTATTGGCACGAGCGCGGCTATACGGTCGAGGTGCATCCCGAAAGTCCCCAAGAGGTCGTCGACGCAGCCGACGGGTTCGGATCGACCGCCTATCTGTGGAACCGCGTGATGGAAGCCGAACCGGGTAGCCGTATCGCCGTCGGCACGGAGGCTCATTTCGTGCGCAACGTTGCGGAGCAAGCTGCGCTTCGCGATGTGCAGGTCGTGTCCCTGAGCGACGTGTCCAACGGAGAAGAAGGCGCTTGCGGTTGCGCGACCATGTCTCGAAACGACCCACCACATCTAGTGGCGTTGCTCGACCTGCTTCGTCAGGGCAAGGCACCCGATCTGAACCGGGTCCTACCCGGTGACGTCATCGACGAGGTGACGGGCTGGCGGGAACGACTCGATGCCGAAGGTCAGGCGGAGATTGCAAGCGCCGCGAGGACAGCACTCGAACGCATGATCGAGATCACCGAGTCCGCCGGTTGAATCCCGGTTCGAGCTATCGGGCGATCCTCTTCGATCTGGACGGAACGCTCACCGATCCGAAAGTCGGTATCACACGCTCGATTCAGTACGCGCTTGGAAAACGCGGACTGCAGGTTCCGAACACACTAGAACTCGAGTCCTGGATCGGTCCGCCACTGGAAGCTTCGTTTCACGAGAACGCAGGACTCGACGAGCGAGAGGCGAAACGCGCTGTCGAGGACTATCGTGAGTACTTCGCAGAGACGGGTATCTTCGAGAACCACGTCTATCCCGGGATTGCCGAGTTGCTCGAGGGCCTGGTCAAAGCCGAGCGCCGTCTGATCCTGGCTACATCGAAGCCTACCGTCTATGCACGGAAAATCCTGGAGCATTTCGATCTGGACCGGCACTTCTACGAGTGCGTGGGTAGTTTTCTCGATGGTCGCCGGGTCCACAAGCCAGAAGTCGTGTTTGAAGCTCTGCGACACGTCGGGGAGTGCCCGGTCGATGCATGCGTGATGATCGGGGATCGCGAGCACGACCTGGCCGGGGCGCGGGGCAACGACATCGCGGCGATCTCGGTAGGGTGGGGCTACGGCAGCCGGGCGGAACTCGAACGCGCGCGTCCAGAGCATCACGTGGAGACGGTAGAAGAGCTAGAGTGCTTATTGCTTTTCTAACGCACGCAGCTTCTCGTCGAGTTCCTTCAGCTTCTGTTCGCGAGTCTTCTCGATGCCCTGATTCTCGACGGCGCTCTGCTTGCGCATCTCGGACGTGATCGCTCCCAACGGGTCTGGAACTTCTTCGAGCGCCAGCGGAAACCAGTTTCCATTCCATGCGAACGCGGTGTACCAGCGATTGTAGGCGTAGCGATACCATTGCTCGTCTTTTCCACCGAAGTAGACGCGTGGGTTCAACGAGGGGGCCGCCTTGAAACCCGCAACTGGTGAGGCGACGAGTGCTGGAGCGACTTCGCCTGTGAAGCGCTCCGGGACCGGCGGCTCGGGCGGAGGCTCGGGTGGTTCGGTGATCGTGATTCCGAATCCCGAGGGCAGGCACGCGGCACACGCGAGTGCGCAGACCAGGACCCATCCGCGCAAGCTCACGAGTAGTCTCCGGGGTCGAACGAAATCTCGAGTCCTTTGGGAACCTCGCCCGCTTCGACCTTCTTGGCACTCACATGCGATGCGAGACGGGCTGCGAGAACTGGCGCGAGGCCGCGAATCCGAGCGCACAGATACGCGGACAGAAATACATCGCCCGCACCAACGGGGTGGCGCTGTTCCGCACGCACCGCGGGCACGGCAATGTTCTTCTGCGGGGTAATGACCGAAGCCCCTCGTGCTCCGCGCGTCACGAGCAGTTCGGAGATATCGTACCGCTTCAGAAAGGCATCGACAGGCTCACCGTCGAGCACGAATGGCAGTTCCTCTTCGCTGACCTTGGCGATCGGCACGCCTTCGAGAAACTCTGCCAAGCGGTTGAAAGCACTGAGCCGTGTACCTGCGGGGGTCCGTTCGCGAACCAGACCCTGAAGATCCATTCCCACGAGTCCTTCCAGCGCACAGGCCACGCCCTGTGGGAGATCGCCGCGATGCAGCGGACCCAGGTGGATCAGGTCCGCCGATCGCCATTCCTCTGGAATTTCTTCGATCCGAACCGGGTCGGATATTGCCCGCAACTCATGGGCATCGCGACTTCCGCTGTAGTCATTCTCGTACACGGTGGTGAAGCGGCTGGGTTGGAGCCGTATCTCGACGCCCTCAGCGCGCAAAGGTCCGAGCAACTCATCGGCATCTTCAGGTCGCGCGCTGGTGACCACGCGAGTCTGAACACCCAGGCGCGCGAGTGCGATACCGGCATGGTGCACCACACCACCCGGGACAGTCGGGCCACCGGGTTCGATGTCCGCGCTGATCGCTCCCATCACGAGAGCAGTCACTGGGCCGGTCAACGTCATGGCGGCACTGTACACCTACCTTCGTCACGACTGCACCCCGTGATATACTTCTGCCTGCGGGTGAAGACTCGTCGGGGGTGAGCTGGAGGTTCCGATGTCGCCCCGCAGCCCCCGGCAGCCCATTCTTGCCGCTTTGTTGCCTGTACTCGTTCTGGCACTCTGCTCCTGCACCGTTCTGATCGACGACGATCCTCCTCAGTCGAGACGCGTCGACGTCGTGGGCGTGGATCTCGACCCCACGACTGGCAACCCCATTCTGCGTCTACGGGAACGCGGGGGCCTGCAGCGAGAACTCCCCATATGGATCGGGGAAGCCGAAGCGCTATCGATTGCGCTCGCGACAGAGGGAATTCCGATACCTCGTCCGAACACTCACGATCTGATCGCAAGCCTGCTCGATGGACTCGACGGACAACTCTCGCGCGTGTTGGTTACGGAGCTCAGAGGTAGCACCTACTACGCAACTATCGAGATCACGGTCGACGGACAGCAGATCGAGGTGGACTCCCGACCCAGTGATGCGATCGCCGTCGCGATCCGGGCAGGCACGCCGATCTACGCGAGTGAAGAACTCTTGCGTGCGGACGATCCCATTCCCGACGATGAAGATGCGATCGATGTGCACTGGCGCTCTGCCGGGCCGCCTGCGAAAACTCCGATCCGCCGTTTCGAAAAAACACAGTCACAGCCGACTGCATAATCGCGTTCTTGCGCAGTGTCTGCCTGTGCGAAGCGAGTGCTGCACGTGTGCAGCTTGCGTATCTGCCCGAATCCGCACATGAATTGCCGTTGACGACAGGCCGTCGACGCTGGCATTATCAACTCGCTCCTGGAAGAACGAATCATTTGATTCAATTCCCCCGGGATGCGGAGGGAAGAGGGATGAACGGCCGAGAGATCGCGATCGAGTTCACCGAGATGTGGGAAGACCTCGACATCGCGGATATCAACACAATGCTCGCAAAGAACGTGAGCATGGAACTGCTTGAGTTCTTCTCTTCGTACGCTGACGAGTTTGCGGAAGTCTGCGACCGTCAAGACGCCGATGGCCACCTTCTGCGCAAACGCCTGCCCAATCTGCTCATCATCGGCTACATCATCCGCGTTCTCGAAGAACGAATCGATTAGCCCGGATTTCTTACCAAGGCGCTACTTCGACGCAGTCTCGAAGCGCGAATTCAGTTTCTCGGTAGTCCAATCGTCCAGGTCCGCCACGTAGGCACCGTTCCAGAGGTGATCGCGTACGATGGCCTTGCCCGTGACCGGATCTATCAACTCGAGAAGTGCGATGTAGACCCCGGTATTGGTCGCCCTGGCGAACTGTCCCAGTACGTCCTTGGCGCTGCTGCCATCCTTGATCTCGATCTTCCCGATCTTCTCGCCGCCGCGAATTTCCCCGCTCATGAGAACGTGACGGGTGTCGCTTTTGTGGTTCTCGTTGATCCAGCGACTGAGTTCAGGGAGGCTGCCTTCGAAAGTTCCGCCTTTGAGCTCTGAGCGCATGAAGTCACGACCCCTGAGCTTGCCGGTGTAGTGGGATCCCTCGATGCGGACCAGCCCTTCATCTATCTCCCACGAAAACGCTTCCCGGGTTGGCTGAATCCGCTTCACCATGTCGAGAGCGGCTTCGAGTTCGAATCTCTCTCCGGGATCCTTTCGGGAGGAGTAGTTCAGTCCGCCACGCAGGTCCTGCCAGACCGAGCGATCGAGTACGAGCATGGACGTCGCTGTACGCTTGCGGAGATTGGCGAGTGCGTTCAGCGTGATTCCGGGGCCCACCCTGTCGGGTATGCGGTTCGTCGAAGTCAGGCTACTCCAGGGCATGACCGAGCTGCCTACGAAGGTGGTGTTCTTCTCGGTCTTTTCCTTGACGTAGCCCGCACGCGGCATGTGCCAGCCCTGGCCTGAGTGTTCGGCGTGCCGGAGCATCAATTCCAACGAACTGGTCGTTTCGTCCTGGACTGTGAACTTGGCCTGTTTCATCGGCGCTTTTCCCTTGAGGATGCGCAGAAAGGTCCAGGGGCGCTTGTTCATGATTCGTGTGAGAAGGTCCTCGAGCGTGCCCTCAAACTCGAACGGCGGGCGGATGAACTTCTCGTCGAGAACGGTTTCCGTGCCGATCAGGATTCGCGAGCGCACGTACAGAACCCGGTCGCGGATTTCGAAGGAGAAAGCGTCTTGGGTCTCTTCCTGCAGTATCTCCAGGGCGGTCTGCAATGGGCCCGCCGGAAGATCGATATCGATGCGGTAGAGCAGGAGATCCGGGCTGCCGTCCTTGGGGCGAATCTCATCGAGCACGAGCGGTAGATCGGCATTGGCCGCCACTCTGCGCAGTGCGTAGATCAGGTCGACACCCGCGAAGCGCAACTCGCCCACCGGCCGCAAGGCCGTTTCCGAGAGTTCCGGCTGCTGAGAGCACCCAGGAGCAAGTGGAACGATGATCAGCAGCAACAAGAACAGACAGAAGCGGATTCGGCTCATAGGGTCTTCGGCGCTCCTGTGGATCTCGGAAATGGCGAGTTGCGACACAGCGGTCTCCTGGAAAGTTCTGGGCGAGCCAGTCTAACAGGCACTCCCGGTCAAGCCCAGATCTGGCAGTTCCAAATGGGCGGTGCCTTCTCGGACCCTTTGCAGCGCCTCCAGAGCCCCGTTAAGCTTCGTGTGGCAGGTTTGAAGGAGACGGTTCCCTGAGCGAAAAAGTTCATATGACCCAACGCGGGTTTGAGATGCTGAGCCAGGAGCTCAAGCATCTCAAGGGGAAGGACCGCCCCGCGATAGTCGATGAGATTCGAGTTGCGCGCGAACACGGCGATCTGTCCGAGAACGCCGAATACGATGCCGCAAAGGAAAAACAGGGCATGATCGAGGCCCGGATCCGAACGATCGAAGACCGGATCGCTCGGTCCGAAGTCGTGAAGACGGCGGACGTGGGTCTGGACCGGGTTCGTTTCGGCACCCGAGTCGTGCTCGAAGATCTGGATTCTGGCGACGAAGTCACCTACACGATCGTGGGCGAGGACGAAGCCGATATCTCCAACGGACTGCTCTCGGTCACGAGTCCAGTGGCTCGAGCGCTGATCGGCAAGGCCGTGGACGATATGATCGTAGTAAGCGTCCCAGCGGGTACTCGTGAGTACGAAGTGCGCGGTATTCTCCCGTTCACCTGAACGAGTCATGTCTGAATCCCCCGAACACACCAAGATCCTGATCGTGGGCAGTGGTCCTGCCGGTTACACAGCCGCCATCTACGCCGGGCGCGCTGAACTGGCACCTGTGGTCGTTGCGGGTACCGCGTTCGGTGGCCAGCTCATGCTGACCACCGAAGTGGAGAATTACCCGGGCTTTCCCGAAGGCATCACGGGCCCCGATTTGATGGACTTGTTCCAGAAGCAGGCCGAGCGCTTCGACGCACGCATCGTGTTCGAGGATGCGCTCGAAATCGATTTTGATACCCGGCCTTTTCGCGTGAAGACCGATAGCAAGAGTTTCACCAGCGATGCCCTGATCATCTCGACCGGAGCCACCGCGCGCTGGCTTGGTCTCGAGTCCGAAGAAGCCTTCAAGAACAAGGGTGTGTCCGCGTGTGCGACCTGCGATGGGGCACTCTATCGCGGCAAGGCCATGGTCGTGATCGGGGGCGGCGACACTGCTGTTGAGGAAGCCCTGTTTCTGACTCGCTTTGCGAGTGTCGTGCACGTCATCCACCGGCGCGACTCACTCCGAGCCAGCAAGATCATGCAGGATCGCGCTCTCGCCAATCCGAAGATTGAACTCGTCTGGGACAGTGTGCTCGAGGAAGTGCTCGGCAACGACGACGGGGTGACGGGAGTGCGAATCAAGAACGTGAAAACTGGCGACCTTTCGGAGCTGGCGGTCGAAGCCGTGTTCATTGCAATCGGCCACCAACCCAATACCGAACTGGTGGCCCACCGCCTCGCCACGCATCCCAACGGCTATCTCGCCGTGGAACCGGGCACGAGCCGGACGAACATCGAAGGTATTTTTGCGTGCGGCGATGTGATGGATGCGAACTACCGCCAGGCGATTACCGCAGCCGGAACCGGCTGTGTGGCCGCGCTCGACGCCGAGCGCTGGCTCGCGGAAAACGAGTGAGCGGGCGATCGGATCCGCGTTGAAAGTCGAGTTCGATCACCACAGCGTACTGGTGGATGGACAGCGAAAGCTGATCCGCTCGGGCTCGTTGCACTATTTTCGCTTGCCAGCGCCGGAACTCTGGAGGGATCGGCTGGCGAAGATGCGGGCGGCTGGCCTGAACGCAGTCGACCTTTACTACCCGTGGAACTACCACTCCGAGGTGCGCGGAGACTTCGACTTCAGTGGTCCGCGCGACGTCGACCTCCTGCACGACATGATCGAAGACGAGGGGCTCTATCTGATTGCGCGCCCCGGTCCCTATATCTGTGCTGAGATCGACTTTGGGGGACTGCCCGCGTGGATGTTGCGCGAGCCCTCGATCGTTCCGCGCTGTCGCAATGAACTCGGCTACAGCCATTCAGTGGAGTTCGTCAAGGCGACCAGGGAGTGGTTCGAGCAAATCGTGCCCCGCTTCGCGCATCGCTCCAATCTTCTGCTTGCGCAGATCGAGAACGAGTACTCGGTTCCGAGCGTATTCGCCGGCATCCCCCAGGATCTCTACGACCTGTTGATCCGCTGGTTCGGCTCGAAGCGCTTGGAGCGCATCGCGAACCATCCCGCGGTGCGACGTCGCATCATGGGGCGAAAGGGCGGCGTCGACGAAGTCCGCGGCCAGACCAGTAGCTATATGCGCGAACTCAGAGCGATGATGCTTGATCTGGGCGTCGACGTGCCGATTTTCCACAACGATGTGTCTCCGCGCTCAGGCCGACAAGCCGACGTCGATATTCTCTCACTCGATCGCTACCCGATCGTCGATTTCTCGAGTGATTGGCGGGATCGCAAAGACACTTTCGACGAATTTCTCAGCGATGAAGAGGATCTGGCAGCCCATCGAGAACAGAATCCGGTTTTCTACCCCGAGCTTCAGGGCGGCTGGTATGACGGCTGGGGTGGAACGGGGTACGACTTCTTTCGCGAACGACTCGGCCCCGAGGGGATCTGCAACGCGACCGTGGCCGCGCTCGCGGCACGTGCGACGCTCTGGAACTACTACGTGTTCTGCGGTGGGATCACCTGGGGCTATATGTCGAGTCCGGACGTGTACAGCTCGTACGACTACGCAGCGCCTATCACGGAGTCGGGAGGCACGGGCGTGCGCTACGAGACGGTGCATCGTCTCAACGAGTTTCTCGAGCGCTTCGAACAGGACATCGCACGCACAGACGTGCTTCCCGGACGGGGAAGGGGAGACGATGCGCACTTGATCACCCGCCAGGGTTTCGAGAACCGCTACGTTTTCCTGCGCAATCCGAATCAGACGACTTGCAAAGCTCGGCTTCCAGAGTCCGAGCGCGCGGAACTCGCGCCCTGGGAGACACAAATTCGGGTCTACGATGCAGAAGAGAAGCTCCTGGCCGTCAGCCCCGAGCCGCTTCGCTGGAAGGCTCCGACGCCCCAGTTGCCACCGGCCCTGCCGCGGCTCGAGCGCTGGAGTTTTTCTTGCGCCAGCCCCCAGATCGACCCCGCCTATGACGACGCTTCCTGGGACGAAATCCCTGCCGAAGCCGTGAAGACGGGCACGATGGACATCGACTCACTGGGTCTGCACTACGGCTTTGTCTGGTATCGGGGAGTATTCGAAGGACCGCTCGACAGACTGCGCCTCGACGCACGCCACTGCTGGGCGGTCTGGATCAATGGAGCGCTGATCGCGAGTGGTGACCAGCACCGAAACGCCCTCGGTGTCGGACCGGATGGCGCGCGAATCTCGCGCATCGGGCTGGGCGCGGCCTCTTTCTCGCAGGGCCACAATACGATTGTGATCTGCGTGGAGAGCCTGGGTCACAACAAGGGATTTGCCGACGATGGTGCGAATCCGCGCGGTATCGTGCGCATCGATACCGGACACAATCAGATCCGCTGGCGTTTCCGCGGCGGGCTCGTGCGGGGAGAACGCGGCCTGACGCCGATCGTCGCTTTCGACGGCGTAGAGCGCGTCGGAACCCGGGAAGTGATTCTGCCCCACGGCTGGCCGGGCAACCCCGAAGGTGTGGGTTTGTACGAGACGAGCTTCGAACTCGAGGGCATCGACGCGAAGAGCATGGCGCTCGGCCTCGCCTTCGATCCCGGTCGAGGGAAGGCCAATCTGTATCTGAATTCCTATCTGATCGGGCGCTACTGGCCGGAACTGGGCCCGCAGCGGCGCTTTCTTCTGCCTTGGGGGGTTCTGAGACCCGAGGGGGAGAATCACCTGGCCGTCGCACTCTGGAAGCGCAATGAGCGAGCCGCACTGGGCAAGCTGCGCCTGGAGCCGATGTAGAAGCTTGCTCGCTCAAGGGATAGACTGACGACAATGCCTTTGGACAAGGCGACTCTCGAGCGGTTGATCGAAGCTTCACCCGATATGGTGGTTGCGACGGATGCCGCCGGGAACATCGCGTATTACAACGACGGCGCGCAAAGGAACCTGGGTTTTTCGCGCGAAGAGATCATCGGGCACTTCGTGACCGAACTCTATCCGTCGCCCCAGGAAGCCAAGCGGGTCATGGCGGCCATGCGCGATCCGGGAAACGGCGGCAAGGGCGTTGCGGTCAACTTGCCGACGGTCTTCGTGGCCAAGAACAATCAGAGGATCCCCGTCGCCATCTCCGGAGTCATCCTGCTCAACGATCAGGACGAGGAGCAGGGCACGATCGGCTTTG
The DNA here is from genome assembly GCA_024226335.1 of bacterium. Taxonomy (NCBI): domain Bacteria; species bacterium. The sequence goes on along the minus strand of JAAELY010000030.1, from coordinate 13,959 downwards.
CCAAGGACCTCACCGAGATGCAGCGCAAAGACCAGCTGGCCGTGCTTGGCGAGGTAGCGATCGGTCTTTCCCATGAGATCAACAACCCGCTCACCGTGATCACGAACCAGATCTCATTGCTAGAGAGCTATCTGCGCGATGCAGGCGGGATCGCGCAACTGGAGCGTTTAGCGAGCATCCGCCAGGAGATCGGGCGAATCGAAGGACACATCGGTCGTCTGCGGGAGATGTCCGAACAGGAAGAATACACCAGCACCGGTTACCTGGGCGGCGCGCGCATGGTCGACCTGTCGAGAGTCGATAAGCCCCTTGGACCGCTGCACGGCTACCATCTGATGGTCGTGGATGACGATACGGCTGTGCGCGAATCCGTGGTCGAGATCCTGATCGACGCAGGCGCAAGTGTGGATTCGGCAACCAATGGGCGCGAAGCGCTCCAACGGCTCGAGAATTCCGTCTACGAGCTGGTGCTCTCGGACGTGGTCATGCCCGAGATGGACGGCTACGAACTCTTGATGGCTGCTCGCAAGCTGTGTCCGAATACACAGGTCGTGTTGATGACGGCCTTCTACTTCGACAAAGACCACATCATCAAGCGAAGTCGTATGGAAGGGCTCGAGCGCGTGCTCTTCAAGAAGCCAATCAAGCCCGATCGTCTGATTCAGACTCTGAGCGAGTTGCTTACGCCGGTTGAGCCTGATCCTTCCTGACGTTGAACAACTGGCCGTCGTCGCTCTTGACGAGCCACGCGTTTTCGAACTCCTCGAGCACGGTCATTTCAGTACCCGCGCTGAAGTCGCTATTACTGACTTCCTCGCCGAGGTTGGCCTGATGGCCGAGGGTGAGATCGCTCGTGAGCTTGACTGAATCCGCCACTGGGGGGCCTCCCGCTACCTGTGAATCGTTGCCGTTATAGCGCACCGGGCACGGGTTCGTCCAAGCGGCCGGTGGGGTTCCGGCCAGAGCCACGGGAATGACCGCCTTCGGTTTGCCGCCCGAGCGAAGCGCGAGTTCTGCCTCCCTCAGAGTCGCTCCGGTGGTCGTCACGTCGTCCAGAAGCAGGATCCGCCGATTCAACCGTTCTGCCGCTTGCGTCGAGAAGCTGCCCGCGATGTTCTGACGTCGCGCACGAGGATCCAGGCCCGTCTGCGGGGCCGTCTGGCGGTTTCGCATCAAGGCCCCATCCCAGAGGGGTCGCCCGCATCGGCGGGCGAGTCTCCTCGCCAGTTCGAAGACTGGGTCACACCCCAGTTCTCTCACGCGTCCCGGATGACGCGGCACCGGGATGATTCCATCGATGGGTAGCTCGCGGACGCGCTCCACCAGCGGCTCGATCAGCACGGCCAGGGCGTCCAGCCGCCGATCGAACTTGAAGCGCCGAACGAGTACAGCGCCGGTACCGCCGTACTCAAGTGCCGTGCGCACGCCTCCGAGTTCGCGCATCGGCCTCAGGTCGGATGCGCAGGTGCCACACAACAGCCTGTCCCCCGGATATCGGGGTAGATCACAAGCCGGGCAGACGCTCGGAACTAGGAGTTCGAGGAGCCCCGATCGTTTCGCAGGAGGCATTTGCCAGTCATTTCGTCCGGGACCGGGAGATCGAGCAGGTGGCAGACGGTCGCAGCCAGATCGGCCAGACCGCCGGGTTCCAGGCGAGCTGACTCGACGTCGCGCGCCAGGTAATACAGGGGTACGGGGTTGGTCGTGTGAGCGGTTTGAGGTTTGCCATCGGCATCGATCAGCTCTTCGATATTCCCGTGGTCGGAAGTGATTAGTAGACAGCCACCCTTGGCCAGGACGGCACTGCTCACGCGATCGAGGCAGGCGGCGACGACTTCGACGGCCTGCACGCACGCAGGGATGACGCCCGTGTGTCCGACCATGTCGGGATTTGCAAAATTGATCAGAACGAACCCGTGGTCGTTTTCTTCGAGTTCCTCCAGTAGCGCGTCGGTCAACTGGACCGCACTCATCTCCGGCTTCAAGTCGTAGGTAGGCACGTCGCGCGGAGAGGGAATCAGCACGCGTTTCTCGCCGGCGAATACCTGCTCGCGGCCGCCACTGAAGAAGTAGGTGACGTGGGCGTACTTCTCGGTCTCGGCGATGCGCAATTGGGAGACACCGGAGTCTGCGATGACTTCACCCAGGCTGCGCGGAACATCGAGTGCTTCGAAGATCGCCGGAAATTCGAAGTCGTCATCGTAAAGAGTCAGGCTGGTGAATGCGCCCAGTGCAAGCGCCGGAAGTTCGAGGATCTCGGGCCCGAGAGCATCGGGCACGGCTCGCGTCAGGGCATTGCTGAGTTCGCGTGCGCGATCTGCTCGAAAGTTGAAGAAGAGCACCGCGTCGCCATCTCCGAGCGCCGGTCCGTTGGCGATCACCGATGGATCGATGAACTCGTCGCCCCGATCGCGTGCATACGCATTTTTCACGGCCTCGACGGCGCTGGCGGCCGGCTCGCCTTCGCGCAAAGTGATCGCGCGGTAGGCGCGCACGACACGCTCCCAGCGCTTGTCCCGATCCATGGCCCAGTAGCGCCCACCAAGCGTCGCGATGCATCCGTTCAACTCCGCGATGCGTGCCTCAATGGGTTCGATCCATCGCAATGCCGATCGCGGCGCTGTATCGCGTCCGTCAGTGAAGGCGTGCAGGATCGGTTGCAGGTCTTTCTGCTCACAAAGGTCGAGCAACCCGTGCAGGTGATCCATTGAACTGTGCACGCCGCCGTCGGAGATCAATCCCATCAGGTGCAGACGCCCACCCGCTTTGCGCGCCGCGTCGATCAATTCCTGCACGACGGGATTGCTGGCGAGTTCACCGGCTGCAATCGACTTCTGGATGCGCACCATGTCCTGGTCCAGGATGCGACCAGCGCCCAGCGTCATATGGCCGACTTCGGAATTCCCCATCTGTCCATCGGGAAGACCGACGGCGGCCCCCGAGGTCCCGATCTGTGTCGAGGGGTAGGCGTCAGCGATGCGTTCGAAAAACGGTGCATGGGCCAGCGCAGTGGCATCGTCAGCACCGCCGGATCCGATTCCAAAGCCGTCCACCACGACCAGGACGACGGGTCGACCCGAACTCATCAGCCGCCCGCAGCCTTCAGTTCGATTGTCTCGGCTTCACCCCAGAGGCGCTCGAGTGAGTAGAACTCACGAGCCTCCTCGCGGAACAAGTGGACCACCACATCCCCGAGGTCCACCAGGACCCAGTTGCCTGTTCGCTCGCCTTCGACGCTGAGAACCTTGGAGCCGCCCTTCTTGCAGGCCACCACCGCCGCGTCGGACAGAGTCTTGACGTGGCGTGGTGAAGTACCTGTCGCAATCACGAAAAAGCTGGTGAATGAGCACACGTCCGCCACGTCGAGAACCTGAACGTCCAGACCCTTCTTGTCAGAGATTGTCTCGGCAATCACAAGCGCCTTTTCTCTCGATTCCAATGAGCCTCCGGGGATCGGGTTTTAGCTCGTTGGGCCGCCGGGGTCCAACGATTCTTCTTCTGAGCTGTACAGGCTGTGTTTCCGCAGATAGTCGATGACTTCGTCTGGGGTCAGATAACGCACCGAGAGTCCGGCCCGGATGCGCCGTCTGATCTCACTCGCGGAAATCTGTAGAGGTGTGAACTCGATCCGGCGCAGTTCGTTTCCGGACTCGTGCATCCAGCCCGTTTCGATCTTGCGAAACGCGCGCGCGAAGCGAGTTGGCATGTGTTCCAGTGGCGACTGTGCAAAGCCCGGGCGCGAGGCGATTGCAAAACTGGCCAGTTCGAACAGGCGCTCGGGTCGATGCCATTTGTCGAGGTCGGGCAGGGTGTCGGCGCCCATCACGAACCAGAGTCGACTATCCGCGTGACGCTCTCGAAGCACCTCGAGAGTGTCGACCGTATAACTGGGTCCGTCGCGGCGCAGTTCCAGGTCGCAGGTTTCGAAGGCTGGATTCGTCCCGATTGCGAGTTCCAGCAACGCCAGTCGATGCCGGCCAGGCGCGATGTTCGAATGTTTCAAAGGCGGGTCGCCGGCAGGAATGAAGAGCAGTCGATCCAGTCCCAGAGCTTCCCGTGCCTCCTCGCCCAGGCGGAGGTGCGCCTGGTGGATCGGATTGAAGGTGCCGCCGAGGATTCCCAGGTTCACTCGCGCACGATTCCTTCGCCGAAGCCGATGAACTTCTGTGTCGTCAGTCCTTCGAGCCCCATCGGTCCGTACCAGTGCATTTTCGTGGTCGACACACCGATTTCTGCACCCAGGCCAAACTCGAAGCCGTCGGCGAAACGCGTGCTCGCATTCACCAGAACTGCCGATGAATTGACGCGGCGCACAAACGCGCGAGCCTGTGAAATGTCCTGTGTGATGATGGACTCGGTGTGATTCGAGCCGTACGTGCGTATGTGGTCGATCGCTTGGTCCATTGAGTCGACGACGCGCACCGACATGATCATGTCCAGGTACTCCGCCGACCAGTCTTCATCGTTGGCCGGTTCTGCCTGCGGGAAGATGGCGCAGGTGCGTTCGCAACCGCGAAGCCGCACGCCTTGTTCGTCGAGTGCGCCCAGCACCTGGGGCATGACCTTTTCGATCAGAGACGAGTGGATCAGGAGTGTTTCGGCCGAGTTGCACACCGATACCCGGTTGCACTTGGAATTCACCGTCACTTCGGCTGCCATCTTCGCATCCGCAAACTCGTCGAGGTATACGTGACACACGCCCTTGTAGTGTTTGATCACCGGGATGCGGGATTTCTCCGAAACGCGGCGGATCAGTGCCTCTCCGCCGCGTGGCACGACCAGGTCGATTTCTTCTTCACGCACCAGAAGCATGTCGACGATCTCGCGATCGGTCTTGGGAACCAGCTGGATCGCATCTTCGGGCACGCCACAGCTCACGGCCGCCTCGCGCAGCAGGCCTGCAATTGCGCTGTTTGAATGGATGGCTTCCGAGCCACCGCGCAAGAGCGTCGCGTTGCCGCTCTTCAAACACAGACCGGCCACATCGGCTGTCACATTGGGCCGCGATTCGTAGATCACCAGAATGACGCCCAGCGGAATGCGCATTCGACCGACCTGAAGGCCACTGGGTCGGTTCCACATTCCCGTGACTTCGCCGACCGGATCGGGAAGTGCGGCGACGTCGCGCAGACCATTGGCGATGCCCGCAATGCGTTTCGGGTCAAGCGTCAGGCGTTCGAGCAGGGGCGCCGCCAGGCCGCGTTCACGGCTGGCTTCCAGGTCCTTCTGGTTGGCCTCCAGGAGTGAGTCCACGCCCGCTTCCAGGGCGTCGGCCCCGGCGCGCAGGGCGGCGTTTTTCACGTCACTCGACAATTCCGCAACCTGGTCGGCAGCCCGGCGGGCGCGGCGACTCAGATCGTTGACCAGGGCCTCATTCATGGCTTCATGGTAGCAGGACCACCCCTTCAACCCACAGGGAATCCAGCCTCGATCAGAGCACGATCAGGTCGTTGCGGTGGATGATGGCGTTGCCATTGCAATAGCCCAAAACCGTTGAAATCCGCGAGGTTCGCTGTCCCATTATCATCTCGACTTCCGCCGATTCGTAGGCGATCAGGCCGCGGGCTACCTCCCGGCCAGCGGCTGTTACGCAGCGCACCAGGTCGCCCACGCGGAACTTTCCGGCGACTCCGACCACCCCGGCCGGGAGCAGGCTCGCGCGGCGTTCGCACAGGGCCCGGATGGCTCCGGAATCCAGCGTCAGTGTGCCCCGGGGCTTCTGCGAGAAGGCGATCCAGTGTTTGCGCGAGGAAAGCTGATTTTCGGCCGGGTGAACGAGTGTGCCGAGATCTTCACCGTCGACGATCCCGGCCAGCACGTCTGCCGCCTGTCCGTCCGCGATCACGGTCGGCACGCCAAAGCGCGCGGCGGTGCGCGCGGCTTCCAGTTTCGAGCGCATGCCACCGGTACCGAACTCGCTACCGGGTCCGCCGCTCAGCTTCAGGATCTTCGCCGTGACCTCTGAAACTTCGGCAATCCGCTCGGCGCCGTCCTTTTCTGGATGTCGATCGTGCAGGCCGTCGGTGTCGGTCAGGAGTATCAACAGATTCGCACTGCAGGTATTGACGACCAGGGCCGACAGCATGTCGTTGTCGCCAAAACGCAGTTCTTCCGTCGAAACAGTGTCGTTTTCGTTGATCAGCGGCACGATGCCGCCCGCGAGCAACTCTTCCAGTGTGTGCCGGGCATTCAGGAAACGCACCCGGTCCGCAAGTCCCACATGAGTGAGCAGGATCTGACCGATCACGTGATGCTCGCGCGCGAAGGCGCGTCCGAAGCGCCGACACAGATCGATCTGCCCGACCGCGGCGGCGGCTTGCTTCGCCGGAATTGACTTCGGTCGTTCCGCCAGACCGAGTCGCTGGGCGCCCAGGCCGACGGCGCCCGAGGCAACCAACACGACTTCGTGCCCCCGATCCATGAGCCCGACGATCTGATGCGCCAGGTCGAAGAAACGCGGCGCGTAGATCTTCCCCCTCGGCGGAGTCAGCAGGGATGTTCCTACTTTCACGACGATCCGTTTGCAGCGTTTGAGCCCGGAGCGCTTCATTGCCTTCCCACGTCGTTTGCGAGGCGCTGCATCAACACGTCGACGCCCTCACCGGTAGCGGCTGAGATCCACTGGACTTCCAGCCCGGCGGCGAGTAGATCCGCTGCGATTTCCGCGCGATCTTCCGGGTCGGGGACCAGATCCGCCTTGGTCAGGCATACGATCTCCGAGCGCTGCGCGAGTTCACTCGCGTACGCCTCGAGTTCATTGCGCAGCGCATGGTAGTCGGCAAGCGGCGAACGCTCCGCGTCGCTGCCCATCACTCCCGGCTCGGGATCCAGAAGGTGTACGAGCATGCGAGTGCGCTCGACGTGGCGTAGGAAACGATGCCCGAGTCCCGCACCTTCGTGTGCCCCGGGGATCAAGCCCGGAATATCGGCGATCACGAAGCGCGCGTCGCCGACTTCCACCATGCCCAGGTGTGGTTGCAAGGTGGTGAACGGATAGCTCGCAATACGTGGTTTTGCCTGCGAAACACGGGATACCAGGGTCGACTTCCCGGCGTTGGGAAAGCCGAGCAGGCCAACGTCGGCGAGCACCTTCAGTTCCAGTCGCAACCAGCCTTCCTGGCCGGGTTCTCCCGGTTCGGTTTTGTGGGGTGCCTGGTTGGTCGAGGTGGCAAAGCAGGCATTGCCGCGCCCGCCGTTTCCGCCGCGCGCAGCCATCCAGGTCTGCCCTTCGCTCACGAGTTCGACCAGTACTTCGCCGCGGACTTCGTCTTTTACGACGGTACCCAGCGGTAGCCGTACGATCAGGTCTTCTCCGCCGCGTCCGTTCTTGCGCGCCCCGGCTCCGTGCTTGCCGTTGTCGGCGCGGTGGAACTTTCGGTGACGCGTGTCGAGCAGCGTCGACAATCCGCCGTCGGCGGTGAACACGACCGAACCCCCGCGCCCGCCGTTTCCGCCGTCGGGTCCTCCGCGCGGAACGAACTTCTCCCGCCGAAAGGAAAGACACCCGCGTCCGCCGTCCCCAGCGCTAACGAAGACGCGGCACTCGTCAATGAAATCGGTGCCCGCCACAGTCCGATACTCCCCACCCGAACGCGCCAACAAGCGCAAGCCAGGCCGAAGGCCAAGGCCCGAAACGAACAGCGAGCCAAAGGCGAGCGACGAACCGCTGTTCGCAGCCGGCCTCCCTACGACTGGATGGTTGCGAACTTCTTCCTGCGGCTGTCGAAGTACTTGACGGTGCCGTTCTTCAGCGCGAACAGCGTGTAGTCGCGACCCATGCCCACGCCTCGGCTGGGATGGATCCTAGTACCGAGCTGGCGAACGAGGATGGAACCGGCAGATACTTCTTGACCGCCGTATACCTTCACGCCACGGCGCTGACCGTTGCTGTCCCGCCCGTTTCTCGTGCTGCCCTGACCCTTTTTGTGCGACATACTTCAGCCCTCGATCGAGTCGATCTTGATTCGTGTGTAGTGCTGGCGGTGGCCCTTGTGCAGCCGGTAGCGCTTGCGGCGCCGGAACTTGAAGATCCTGATCTTCGGTCCCTTTTCCTCGCCCTGCACGGTCGCGAGCACGCGAGCTCCTTCGACGCGCGGATTGCCGATCTTGAGGCTATCGCCTCCGACCAAGAGCACCTCGGATAGCTCGATCTGGTCGCCCGGATCGCCCTTGAGCAGTTCTACGTCGACCACGTCTCCGGGGCTGACTCGAAGCTGCTTTCCACCTGTTTTTACAACCGCATACATGGGGGGGCGGATTCTACGGGAATCGCGCGCCCGGTCAAGCCACTCCGGCTCCGGCTGGCTTTGTTCAGCCCGGGCAGAGGAACTCAGATAGGAATCCGGGGGCTTTTCGCTGCGCCAATTGGCCTCCCGCTTCCGCCGGGATCCTCAGTTTGCGCCCAGAAACCATTCGATGATGCGGCCATTCTCTTCCCGGGGATAGGTGTGGGAGAGGTTCTCGATCTCGCGGTAGACCAGCTGCGCACCGGCCTTCTCGAGTTCGTCACGCGCCATCTGGGCCACCTGGACCGGGAACATCCAGTCGAGCGCGCCGTGGGTCAGGTAGATCGATCTATTCACGGCCCTCGTCAGGTTTCCGTTGGAGAGATTCGCGGGGTGCAGGACCCCGGAAACCGGCGCCAGATTCGTGAAAATCGAGCCCTCGGCCAGCCCAGAGAAGAGCGAATAGGTGGCACCGTCGGACAGGCCGGTCAGCAAGATGCGGGTGCGGTCGATTCGCCAGGTCTCTCCGATGTGCTCGACGATCGACTTGAGGGCGGAGCCGTCGACGTCCGGGCCGTTGAACGACCACGTCGAACCGAGAGAAGTCGGTGCCAGCAATAGAAACTTGCGACTGCGAGCCTCGCGCAACCAGGTCCAGATGAAATCGCGGCCGTTTCCCGAGCCTCCGTGCAAGGCGACCACCAGCGGCCAGTCTCTCGTGCCGTCGTAGGTTTCCGGCACGTAGAACGAGAAGCCCCCGCGCTCCGAATCATCACCCGAGCCGCTGGCGTGCAGACCCACACTGATCCCTTGCCGAGGCTCCGGATCGAGTTGTTCGATCTGCTCGTGCACGTGCTTCTCCGCGAAGAAGTGCGCAAACGGCGGCGCCGCGTTGCGAAGTGGGTAAAGCGCCTCCTGGGCTCTCGCGTGCTGTCTCATCGCTTCGAGGATCCGCAGGGTGGCGTCGGGTCCGGCGGAATCGTCGCAAAACAGGTGACAGGCGCGCCCCGTACACTCGACGCAGCGGCTGAGCTGGGTGTGTACCTCGGCGATTTCGGGCGGCGGCTCGATCTGCTCGAACTCCGCTTGCGCGGCGTCGAACTGCTCGAGCACCGGGGCCATGGATTCGCGGAGCTTTGCGATGACCGGCGGATGCAGGAAGCGCATGGCTGTTTCCATGCTGGTCAGCACAGAGAGTATGGCGGGTCCGATCTTGCCCAGCACCTGACCGTATTGCTCGGGTGTCATGCTCGGATCATACGCGTTCGCTCTCTCCGACGCCGTGTTCGCGTAGTGTCAGTGCCGCACTCCTGGGCAACCCGACGACAGTAAGGCCCGCGTTCGCCAGCCCGCCGCGACAGACTCTCTTTGCAAGCGAGCGAAGACTATAGTTTAGGCCGTGAGTTGCCGACCAATTAAGCGGCAAATCCCCGGCGCGCCTCGCGCGTCTATTCATCATTCATCGAGACTCGATCGTTAGGAGTGCCATGCAGCGCACGGTCGCTTTTCTGGCTCTGATTCTCGGATTCAGCAGTACATGGGTCGTGAGCGCCCAGGATATGGGCCGCATCACTCACGTGCGTGCGGGTGGGCACCCCACTTACGACCGTCTGGTCCTGCAACTCGATCGCTCCGCGGAAGTCGTCTGGGGAGTCGAGCGGGATCCCCACGCACCGGTCATCGAAGTGGCGGCCCGCCCGGGGCGATCCAAGACATACGACACCGGATTGAGACGCATGGGCAAGTTCAACATCCGGCCGATTCCCTCGGGCACGCGAATTCGATTCGATTCGAAGCGTCGCCGTATCCGTGTGTTTACTCTCACGAATCCAGATCGCATCGTGCTCGACTTCGCGGATCCGGGCGCGCAGCCGTTCCTGGCACCCAAGGGCACAAATGTGATCGAGCCCCAGGGGCTGCCATCGCTGAGCAAACCCCCGACGCCCTCGAACCAGGCTCCACCCGCTCCGACGGCGACGCGCACAGCGCCCGTTCCGGAAGAGCCCAAGGCCAAAGCCGTCCCGAAGGTCGCGAAGCAGGCTGCTCCGGCCCCGCGAACCGCGCGGCGCTCACCCTTCGAGATGCCCTCGCGCAGTCAGATCAAGCGGGCGATCGAAGTGAAAGAGACTCAGCCGAAACCCGCCTCGCAAGCGCCCTCACCGCCTGCCTCGCCTGCTGCAAAGCCGAGTGCGAGCGCCTCGGCGGAGACGCAACCCACCTCGTCGGCAGCGAAAAAGACGTCTGCCAGCGGAACTCCCGTCGCGATCTGGTGGGGGATCGGAGCTCTCGCTCTGCTCGCCCTGCTTACGGGGGGTTATATGCTGCGCCGTGCCACAATCGAAGAGCGCACTTCACTGCCGCCAGAATTGCGTCCAGGAGAATCCATGCCGCCCGAGACGATTTCCCAGGAAGAGCTCTTCCGCTCCAATACCGGTGTCGATCTGCTCGACAAACGACTCGACGAAGAGGTTCGAGCGCGCATGCAGCTCGAGGAGCGCATGGCCAACACGAACGAAGAACTCAAAGTGCTGCGCGAGCGTCTCGCGCGGCTCGAGCGCCGGCGCGGCGCCTGATAGGGCGGTGTTCCCGCCCAGATCAGCCCGCCTCCGGGGCGAAGGCTCCGCCGGTCGCCGCGGCGCCGACCGCGCCACAGAAGCGGCCGTTTGGCAGGAATTCCGCCGGAACTGCGTACATGGCACTCACCTCTGCGATGATCTGCCGCAGGACGGGGTTTTCCCAGAGGGTGGATCCGCAGTAGAAGATCTCGCTGAAACCCTGACTGTTCGCGATCGTCCCGCAGATCAGCGCGATGTTCTCGCCGATCAACCCCATGAGTGCCGCGGCCAGGTCTTCGGGTTCCCGGGAATCGAGCTTGCCGAAGCTGGCCGCATTCAGTTCACCCGGCAGAGGGGTTTCGAGTCCGCGGTAGATGTCGCCGACCAGCAGGTCGACCTTGCGACGATCTCCTCTGCGGGCGAGTTCGGTCATCTCGGCGAAGCTCTCGACTCCCAGCAGAAGCCGGCCGAGTCCGAGCAGGGTGCCGCCGCCGAGGGCGCTGCCGCCCACACGCTGTGCGCCCGCCGGGGTGAGTCCGAGGACCGAGGTCCCGGTGCCCAGGCTGACCAGCAGATAGCGCTCGGGCAGTTGGAGCTGAGCGGCATCGGCCAGGATCGGCGCGCCCCGTGCCCAGGCTTCGAATTCGGGGACTGTCTGGACGCTTACACCCGCGATTTCGCCCAGCCGGGCCGCCCCACCTCCGGTTGCCGAGATCCGCTGGGGCTTCCAGCTCTCAATGCAGCTCCGGACGGCATCCAGATCCTGGGCCGGGAACAGCGCCGTACGCATTTCTCCGCCATTGGGAAGAACCAGCTTGCACAGGCTGGCGCCCGCATCGACACCGACCGTAGCTGTCTGGCTGGGAGTAGAATTGGACATACGCGGCGCAGAGTATCACCCTGCGGGACCGCGAGGCGAGACGGCGGATCACTGGTGAAACTGCAGCAGCGAGAACGATAGATGTACACAGGGTTCTACGGGCTGACCGAGAAGCCTTTCGCGCTCGCGCCCGACCCCCATTATCTGTTCATGGGTCAGTCGCAACGCGATGCGCTGGCTACTCTCATGTATGGGATCGAGGAGGGCTCCGGCTTCATCGAGGTGATCGGTGAGGTGGGCGCGGGCAAGACGACCCTGTGTCGCACCCTGCTGGAACGCATCGGCTCCGATGCCGAAGTCGCCTATATCTTCAATCCGAGCCCGACCGAGGTCGAGTTGCTGACCGCGATCAATCGGGAGTTCGGCCTGCACGCCGGAGCGCGCACGCGCACCGAGTTGATCGAAGAACTCAATCGCTTCCTGCTGCACAAGAACAGTCAGGGGCGACGCGTGCTGCTGGTGATCGACGAAGCCCAGAACCTGGATGCGACCGTACTCGAACAGATCCGGCTTCTGTCCAATCTGGAAACTGAGCGCGAGAAGCTGATCCAGATCATCCTGATCGGCCAGCCCGAGCTCGAGGAGAATCTGCGTCGCAGCGACCTGCGTCAGTTGCGCCAGCGCATTACCGTGCGCTGGAGCCTGCGGCCGTTGACGCGCGATGAAGTCAAACAGTACGTGGAACACCGCCTGCGCGTGGCCGGTGCGCGCGACACACACCTTTTCTCCGGTTCTGCCCTGCGCACGATGTCGCGTCTGTCTCGCGGAATTCCACGCCTGATCAATGCAATCGCCGATCGATCCCTACTGGCCGGCTACGCCAAGGAACTCGCCGTGATCGACGCGCGTACCGTGCGCAAAGTCGCGGCCGAGCTACCGGCCTCGGAGTCCATGCCCTGGCTCGCGGTTCACGGTCGCAGTCTCGTGGCGAAGGCGGCCCTGGTCTTACTGGGTCTGTTCGCCGGATGGGGTGCGTCCGTGCTCTGGGTCGGGAGCCAGGCGCCGGATCAGCGCGTTGACGCACTCCGCACCGAACCGCTGCCGGGTGCGGCGCCGGAGGTTTCGGCGAGCGAGGACAACAGCGCGAAGTCGCTTACGGAGCAGCTCCTGGCCATGAGCGTCGACGACAGTGCAGCCAGGGCGCTCGACACCCTGCTCGATGTCTGGGGTCACGAGGAGCCGGTGTCTGGCACCGTGGCGCCCAATCGCTTCCCGGAGGCGGTTCGGGAGTATTCCTCCTTGCTGGTCCACTCGACGAGATCGCGGCGCAAGCAGCTCATACAACTCGACATGCCCGCAATTCTCGAACTCGCACCGGCCGAAGGCGAGCTGCGCTACGCGGCGCTGATGGGTCTTTACGAAGACGGTTATGCGGTCATGGCGATCGGCGATAGCTGGTTCGTACTACCAGATGAAGGACTCGATCGGGTCTGGACGGGACGCACGTTCTTCCTCTGGAACAACTTCGAGTCGCTGCCATCGATGCAGCGCGGTATGCGCGGAACAGCTGTTCGCTGGATCCAGGCCCGCCTCACCGATCTGGGATACATGAGCCCGGGTGATGCTTCGGGGCGCTTCGACGAGCAAACCGAATCCGCGATCCGACGTTTCCAGATGGCGCACGCCTTGAAGACGACCGGCCAGGTTGGCACTGACACGCTGATCGGCCTGTACCAGGAACTCGACTACGACACGCCTCGTTTGATCGTGCGTGGAGGAACATCATGAGCACAATCCTGGACGCCCTGCGCAAACTGCAGACGGAGCGAGAATCGACGCTCGGTGAGCGCCAGCCCAGCTACGAGCCCATGCCGCGGCGCCAGCGCCGGAAGACGGCCCCGTTTCTCCTGGCCATCGGGCTCGGGCTCGCGGTCTTCGCGGGTGGCGGGGCCTTCTGGTTGATGCGCACCGAGGACGATTCCGGAGGTGCGGAATTCGCGCAACGCGAAAGTCTCTCCGCCGCGCTGTCTCCCAAGACTTCCGAGGGCTCGGCCCGGGTGGGATCCGCAGCGATCGAGGAACTGGATCGGGTGCTCGAGCAGAAACAGAATGCGCAGCGCGAAACGGCGGAGAGGGTCGGCCCCGGCCGCATCGCCGCCGGATCAAAGCCGGAACGGTCCGCCGAAGCTTCGCAGGTTCCCCCCGCGGTCCAGCCCGCGGTGGTGGCGAAGCGCGAGACTCCGCCGCCCGCCCCTGCGGTGGTGGCGAAGCGCAAGACTCCGCCGCCTGCACCTGCGGTGGTGGCGAAGCGCAAGACTCCGCCGCCTGCACCTGCGGTGGTGGCGAAGCGCAAGACTGC